>CALJDG010000015.1 GCA_938023865.1 uncultured archaeon
TGAAACTCCGCCAGGAACCTACAGCCTAGCCATAATCCAGTTCCAAATCATAGCCGCCCCACCCCCAGGCCAAACCTACCAAAGCCAAATAAGACTAGACATAAAAGGCCTATTCGAAAGCTACATACTAGACCCAGACCTAAACGACATACCACTAAACTTCGCAGGAACAACCTACACCTACACAAGCCCAGAAGCGCCTCCCACGCCACTACCTAAACCATGGTTAGAGGCTGTTCCAAACGAATACAAAGCCATAAGACCTCAAATATTTAACATAGGAATTTATGTCAGAGACGTTGATAGAAGGCATGAACTTATAGGTGTACAATTCAATGTAACATTTGACCCGAACGTAATTGAACCAATAAAGCTAACTAATGGAACATTCATGAGTAATCCAGCATGGGCTATCTATGGCACTTATCCAATGTGGTTTTTTGAGAATGGCAGAGTTCTCTACGGCGAACTCATACTGCCCAATCCTTCAACAGGCGAATGGAACATACCCCAATTCCCTGAAGGAGAAGGACTTATCGCAACAATAACCTTCAAAACGCTAGTACACGAACCCGCAGAATTTAACATCACCGTCAATCCATTGTTTGGAGAGTTCTTCGTCGATAAAAATGTCGAATATATACCATATAACCCGCCGAAAAACTGCGTTTTCAAGTATGAACCGCTTCAAATACCATTAATTAAGGTTACCCCAGAACATTATATATCCTCTTCCCTAGGCCAGACATTCCCGATAAATATAGATATCGAAGGCCTTGAAGGTCTATGGAACTTGACAAAAGTACAATTTAAGCTTCAATTTAACGGTTCAATGATTGAAGCGGTAGATGTTGCAGAAGGCCTATTCCTATCACAGTTTGGAACAACAAGTTTCACATACAATATAAGCGATAACTATGTAAGTGTAAACATAACTTTAGAGGAACCTACACAATATCCCTATGGAGATGGAACCTTAGCCACAATAACCTTTAACGTAACATCACGACCGCCAGCAGCCTCCTCCTTGAACCTAAACGATGTTCTACTAATAGACGCTGAAGGACGTGAAATCCTCTACGAGGTAACCCACGGCTACTACGAGATGCACGAGTATCTAATCCATGAAATTATTGCATACGATGTAACATACTATGTCACAACACTAAGTAACAGCTCAATATCACCAGTACAATTATACTTATTCCACAGACTTCTGAAATTCAACGTATCAGGAATAGATGGAACAGTAGGCTTCGTTAATATAACCATTCCAAAAGCCTTAATGTGGGCTGAAGATGGATGGCTCATTCTTATAGATGGCGAAGAAATTACACCAGTCATCACAGAAAACGCAACCCATACAACACTATCCTTCACAGTTTACCACAGCACCAAAGTGGTCTACATAATCGCCACGAACATTATTCCTGAATATTCTCCACACATGTTCTTGACTGTTCTATCTGTGGCAATATTACTATCAGCAGCCACCAAAAAATATCTAAAACGTAAAAACCTCTATCAATAAAGTCACCCCCCATTTTTTACCTTTAAAGTGTAAAAACACTTTACAATTTCAAGCAGCAATCCCACCATATTCTACTCTTAAAACATAGAAGTTAAAACATAGAAGATAATTCTAGAAAGTTTTATATTTATTTGAAGCCTATTATTTTTTGCCGAAGGGGAGAGAGAGGGCGTTTGCATTTAAGGTTTAAAAATTCGCTATTCTTAATTTTTTCACTGAGTTTTCTAATGGCTAATTTTTTTTCATGTGTGATTTTTAAGTGCTACGGCTCATCTTATGTTTTGTATGCTCACTCAGAAACAGTGACTATTGGCGGTTCAAGTTATTATATGCTTAAGTCTTTTTCGGCTGATGGTCCCTCAACCACATTATCTGCTTCTGCCGCAACCATTGGCAGGAAGTTAATGGGTAAGTGGATTTACCCCCTCTCTTGGGTTGAGTCCATTCCTGCATCTACTTGGACTGTTACTTATAGGGCCATGAAAAGCGCGTCCGCGTCTTATGTTGTGGCGCACTGTGACATTGACATATTAATAAGGAAAGATGACGGCACGGTAAGAACAATCATAGCTACGGACGTTGCAAACTCGCCAAACATAAACCTCAGTAATGATTGGGTAACATTGACTGGAACATATGACTGGCCGGGCTACAATGTTGTTGACCAAACAGACTACTTAGAAGTCGACTTCTACATCGAAGTTACAAATCCGCAAAGTTCAAAATACGTTCGACTTCTAGTGGATGATCCCGCATTAACTGTCGCTGATCAAACTAAGATTGAGGGCGTGGTATTTGTCCTCTCAAACCAGCCTCCTGTAGCGTCATTCACATATTACCCAACAGACCCCTTCATTTATGATACTGTAACGTTTGACGCTTCTGCGTCATTTGACCCTGACGGAAGCATTGTTAGCTACACATGGGATTTTGGTGATGGAAATATAACAACAGTATCAGACCCGGTTATAACTCATGTCTATACAACAGCTGGTTCAACAGTCAATTATGTGGTAACCCTAACCGTAACAGACAACGAAGGTTTAACGGCCTCTTATTCGCAGACCGTACCCGTTACAAACCCAGCAATCTTACGGGTTTCGTTGCCTGCTGGCACATATGTGGGACCAAATCCGGATCACTGGCTAAGTCAATGCTGGCTCCTAAACATTACCGGAGTTTCCGCATCCTTCACTGTGAGAATATCTAACATACACTCAAGTATTGAATCATATGACACCCACCTAATAATAGCCATTAATAACGCAGCCTATGAAAACCTCCAATCCTTAACGGTAAATGATGTTTCAATACCAAAAAGCTCCTTCACATATGGCACTCCAGAACCATACGGTTTTCAAATAGAATGGGAGGAGGATGTATACCCCACATGGTTTAGCACGGCCCTAATAGGAAACATAAGCGCCTCAAGTTATATAGACGCAACAGTTTCCATCGCGTTCACTGATCCAAAAAATGTTAGAGTCCACTTCGACGCCTTCGGCAGCACCAACTATCCCCCACCGCCAAAAAGCAAGGGCCACGTAACCCACAATCCCCACCAAAGAGATTCAACCGTCCTATTTTTCCCAACACCAAAGTACTACTTAAATGTGAAAACGGATCCCGAGGGTATAACAACAATCCCCGGCGAAGGCTGGTACGATGAGGGCACCGAAGTCACGCTTACAGCCCCAGACACAGTTCCTGTTTCTGCTGGTGAACGCTACAG
>CALJDG010000016.1 GCA_938023865.1 uncultured archaeon
AGTGATTTTGGTTCTTCTTCGATTATTTTTATTAGGCTATCTATTCTATCCTCGATGAGTTTTTTGTCGTCTTCTACAAGTTTGCTGTAATTGGCAAGTAGGCTTTTAATCTTGTTTAGGTTCATTGTTGCGGTGTAATAGAATCCCCAGTCGTCGGAGAGCAGTTTGGCTATGTATTTTGAGTTTATTGTTTCGTTGTCGCTTTCTCCGACTTCATGTTCGCGTAAAAGGATTATCATGTCTTTAACGTCTTTTTCGTTTATCTGAACTATTTGAAGCTTTTCAAGAAGCATTTCTGCTAATGGTATTGTTGGATAGTCCACCTCAAGTCTTCCTCTGAAGTCTATATCGTGGCACATTTCAAGTCTATCGAGGAAAATGTCCACGGAGAAGCCCATTTGTTTATCGTAAAAAATTCTTCTTCGAGCCGCCACAGCGGCTATAGATGTCGGTCGTCGCTCATAGCCGTTCTGAAGTAAAAGCTTCTCTATTTGGTTTATCTGTTTACCGTAGGCTACAAAGTCTATGTCTGTTATTGCCCGAGTTTCGCCTAAAAGATGCCCAAATTTCGGACAGTGAAACCTGAAGGCAACAGCGCCTAAAACCCTTAAGTACAAGCCCTTAGTATTTGCCCTTTCGATAAGTTCTAAAGCCTTATTGATTATTATCTGATCTTTCTCAGACATTTCTTCAACTTTCTCCTTTACCCGAATTTTAAAATATTAGAAGAGTGAAGATAATTTTTAATAAACTTTTTGCCAGCATCGAAATATGTATATAGCAAGATGCTAATACAATACTAGCTTAACTAAGGTTTCAATGGGTTCATATTTCACGTCGGGAGCACCGAAACGTTTTGGACTGAAAGCCTCTTTACAAGCTTTGTTTTTCAGACATTCGCGAAGTCTTTCATGTGCCGGAATCCCTATGACGGTTATGTTCATACCTGCTTTTAGGTCGGCGGTCATCAATCCCTTTCCGGTTTTCGGGTCAACCATGCATATTAGGTCTGGAAATATTGTGATAGGCTTTCCATTTATCCTTGCAAGCATCGCCTCGTTCTTAAAGGTTATTTCCATAGTCATGTCTTCAAAATCTCCAACTCCTTCAATTGTTGCCTTCGCAAGGTAGTGTGCCTTAACATCTTTTCCGGACATTTCCTTCACCTTGCCAGCGAACAGTTTAAAGCCCTTGGAAACATCCAAAATTGCTTCAACAGGGTCTTTCTTTGCGCCTAACGCATTAGCAACAGCCTCGCCTAGCTTTATCGAAAAGGTAATCGTGTTTGGTATAACACTTTCTTTTAATCGCTTGCCATTCATTGGATAGTGGTTGTTAGCACCCATTTTTCCATTAAGCTCTAAAGCCAACCGCATAATTTCGTCCGGGTAGGTGGGATTCACTGAATGCTTAACTATGAGCACATTGCCATCCCTATCCACGAAAGGCATGGGAGTTAATGAGATACCATGACATAGGAAAGACGACATTTGCGTTTCAGGAGCAGCCCTTCCAAGTCCATCGCCGTCAACCGTTGAAATTCCAACTCTTGCAGCTAACGATAATATTACAGGTGTGTTTACGCCTCCCAGCTCAAATGGCACAACATGGTCAACTTTTCTATTGAAAAGGCTTTCAGTAATTTTTAAGGCTTCCATTAGCTCGTATCTCTTCTCCCATTTCTGAAGCATATCGCCGATGGATTTGTAAGCGCTCACCGAGCCAGCATATCCTCCGCAAACAACAAAGGCGTCGTCTTTAACCTTGTCTGGGGAGATTATCCTATATTCACGACCTTTCTTCAAATCCCACTCCACAAGCGGTTTGCCAAAGAAATCTGGGTCTCCTCCACCGCCTGTTCCTAGAATCCCAACTCCGAGCAACATGTGCTCTAATTCATCCCTATCTAAAATCTTCTCGCTCATACAACCTACAACTCCAACATGAGGATAACTTTTAACCTAGAAACGCTAAAAATGTTTCTATACGCGTGGGATGAGAAGTTGGACCAGAAGGAAATTAAAAATGAGCTGATCGAAATCGTGGGAGAGGGGAACGTTAGCGATGCGGACTTTGAGCTTTATGCTTACAGTCGTGACTTAAGCCCGGCTACTCCACAATTGGCCTCCTTTATTGTTCGCCCAAAAAGCACAGAAGACGTTAAAGAAACTGTCAAACTGGCGAACAAGCGTAAAATTCCTATATATGTGAGGGGGTGCGGATGTTCACACTGGGCTGCGTGGCTACCAATTAAAAGCGGAATATTGTTGGACATGACGAGCATGGAGAAAATAATGGAAATTAACGAGGAAAATCTGGTTGCGGTGGTCGAAGCCGGATGCACATGGTTTAAACTCATGATGGAGTTGGGGAAGAGAAAGTTGACATATCTCTCAAGCGAAATGGGTGGACCAGCCATGACTATTGGAGGAAGTATAATAAAGGCTGGTGGCGGCCCCTACGGCACATGCAAATTTGGATTTCATGGGCAAACAGATGTTCTCGGATTAGAGCTTGTCCTTCCAACGGGCGAGATTGTTAAAACCGGGTCATGGGCCATGCCAAGGTGCATACCATTTAGAAGAGAGGGGTTGGGTCCAGATCTAACAGGGCTGTTTATTGGTTCGGAGGGGATTTTCGGCATTGCCACAAAAGTGGCCTTAAGAATTAGGCCTCTTCCAGAACATGAAGAGTTTCTACATTTCGAATTTGACAGCTGGGAAGACGTGGTTAGAGTTGGGGATGTAGCAACACGCGAGGTAGGCGACGAAGCTGCTTACAGTCTAGATTGCAGCGAGGAAGCCTCAAAAATTGGCACTGTAAGTGTTAGAATTCACGTTTTTGGATACAACCAATATGCTCTGAGCCGTAGAAAAAAATTATTGACTAAAATTTGTCAGAAATTCAACGGAAGAGAACTGGATCCTGAGATTGCAAAAAACACATTTTCAAAGGTTGTAGAGGGTCTACCCGAAATATTTGCGGCCGGAGTTTGGCATTTTGCTGGATGTGGAACAGTTCCTCTGCGTGAACTACCAAAATATGTTAAAGTTTGGCGGGAAATCATCCAAAAATATGGGTTTTATAGAAATACTTTTGGCGCTTGGGCTTTTCCACGGGGATGGACTATATATGTTCACATAGCCTACCATGAACCCGAAGAACGTGAGAGAATAATTTCCATATCAAACGAGATCAACAGAAGATTTTTCGAAAATGGCATTGTGCCATACGGGATAGGGGGGCCGGAGGGTTTACAACCATTCTTAAAAGGAAAACTTGGTGCCTACTATGACTTAATCAAGAAAATTAAGCAGTCTTTGGATCCAAACAACATTTTGCAACCAGGCATTTTGGTGAGTCTGAATGATGCTTGAAGGCTATAGAAAACAAATTTATAGCTGCGGCCGGTGTGGATACTGCCTTGGCGGATATCTTGACCACGTTTGCCCTTCAAGGTTCATAGCAGGTTTCGAATCTTCAACCGCTAGGGGAAGGATGCTTATTGCAAGAGCATTGCTCGAGCAGAAACTAAATTATTCAGCGGAACTTGTGTCAATCTTATTTACATGTTTTCTTTGCGGCGCATGCGACATTAAATGCAGTCAAGCAGCTAAAATTAAGATCACGGAAATAACGAAAGCAATGCGTCATGACGCCATAAATACTGGTATTATGCTTGATAAGCTGATTCCAGAGACTAAAGCGTTAAGCGAAAGCCACAACATCTACGGTAAACCTTCAATTCAAAGAAAAGTTTTGTTGTCCCGTCTTCCAATAAGGGGTGAAAAAGCTGATTTGCTGTATTTTCCAGGATGCGTAATAACTTTTAGGTATCCACAAATTGCTTTCAATACCTTAAAGATTTTAAATTCCGCGGGAATTGAGGTTGCTTTGCTCGGCGAAGAAGAGTGGTGTTGCGGAAATCCCTTTTTGTTCACGGGGATGCTGAAGGAAACCGAAAGATTTGCGGCGCACAATGTTAAGAAGATACGGGAAAAGGGTGTTAAAACAGTGTTAACGTCATGTGCTGGCTGCTATAGGGTGCTAAGCCAAGAATACCCAAAAATTCTCGGAGAGGAATTACCCTTCAAAGTGGTGCATGTAACACAGTTTCTTGATAAACTAATTGGTGAAGGCTACATCAAATTGAAGAAGTTAAGTTATGATAGGGTAACTTACCATGACCCTTGTGAGATTGGAAGGTATGCCGAAATATATGAGGAACCGAGAAGTGTAATTCAAAGCATACCATATCTTAAGCTTGTGGAAATGGAGAAAAATAGGGAGAACGCTTGGTGTTGTGGAGGGGGAGGCAGCGTCAACATAGTGCATACCCGTCGAGCTTTATCAGTCGGCCAATTAAGGATAAAACATGCTGAAGAAACTGGTGCGAAAATTCTTGTTACAGCGTGTCCATCTTGTGTGCAGATGCTTGAGTTAGCTTCCAAAAGAAAACGCTCTAAAATTAGGGTTGTCGACATAGCTAGTCTCGTTTTAGAGGCACTGAAATTGTAACTTGTTTATTCTACTCTTTTATTCCAAGGGTTGAACGGAATAAGTTTGCGCCAACACATATCATCTCACAGGATTCATTTAAATTGTTCTTGAAGCCATGTGGAGTGTTGGCGGGCACATATATGGCATCTCTTTCTTTAATTGTCTCACTTTCGTTTCCGAGAGTCATTGTTCCAGATCCTTTCAGTATGAAATATGTCTGTTCATGGTAATCATGCGAATGTATCTCGATGATGGTCCGGGCGGAACTGTTGTATGCCAAAATTTCCAAATTGTCTGGAGACGTTCGCAACTTTTGTCCTTATTGGAACACTCCTCGATGCTTGTACAGAAAAGGTCCTTATAAATGGCGCCGCCATGCTTTTTCACACCCTTAACTCTCTGTACGCTTTGTATCAACATTCTTAAACACCATATTGCAGCCTTCGATAAATAAGGATGTAAAAAATAAAGGGGTTAAGAGCGATATACTAGATGTACTTTGTTCCCTGCGGGATCCTTCTCCTTTAAGTAAACTGCTTTAACTCCAGCTTTTATTGTTGGTTCTTCAAGCTCTATACCTTTTTCTTTGAGGTAGTTGCAAGCTGCTTCAAAGTTTGAAACGTAGACAGCCACATGTCCGCGAACGTCTGCCTCTGGAGATTTCATAACCTCTATTTTGCCTGTTCCGACTCCGGAAAGCATTATTGATGATTGTCCTTCTTTCTTTGAAAATCCAAATGTTTGAGCGTACCAATCAGCGATGGCATATGCGTCAGCTTTCTCTGTTGGATAAATTGCAACATGCTCAACTCCTAGGAAAAGAGGCATACCACGTGCTTCACGTATCCATTGTATGCAGTTTTCAACCCTCTTTTTTATGGCTTCAAAGTCTCCAGCCTTCACAAAGTCTTTAACAATGAGGTTTGAACCCATATTCACAGCGACAGCGCCAGCTTTTATCCAGCTTGAAATGCTTTCCTTTGTCGCTTCAACCCCGCCAGAAGGCATCAGTCTAGACAATGGGCACGGTCCAAGAATGTCCTTTATAAACTGCGGTCCTAGAACATCTGCTGGGAAAATTTTGATTACGTCAGCGCCCATCTCTTCAGCTCGTGATATTTCTGATGGTGTGCTGCAACCAGGAACATAAGCAATTTTATACCTATTACACGTTTTTGCTACTTCTGGGTTGAATACTGGACCTACAATGAAGTTTGCTCCACAATTTATGTAAAGCGAGGCTGCAGATGGTTCAAGTATAGTGCCTGCACCTAGGATTATGTCTGGAAATTCTTTGTCACACCATTTCACAAGCTCGCTGAAGACTTGATAGGCTAATGCTCCCCTGTTTGTGAATTCAACAACTTTTGCTCCACCATCAGCACAAGCCGTCACGATTTTTTTCGCTGTTTCTAAATTCCCTTCATAAAATGTTGGAAGAAGCCCTATTTCAGCTATTTTTGCAACAACTTCATGCTTTAACAATCTTGGCATTTCATGGCACCTATTTTTAGCGGATTATTCTTCCGGAGGTTATCCCCTTCATAATGTTTTCCACTTCACTTAATTTAATTATACACGAGTCACCATACACCGAATGTTTGAGACATGAAACCGCAACTGCAAAGTTTAAAGCGTTTTGCTTGTCATTTCCAAAGTTTAGAAGTCCATATATCAGGCCGCCAGAGAAGGCGTCGCCTGCGCCAACCCTATCCACAATGAAGTCTATGTCATATGTCGGAGCTGTGTAAAATTTATCGCCATCATATAACGCGCCAGACCATGTATTATGGGTTGCACTTATACTCCCGCGGAGTGTAAATGCAACTGTTTTAATGTTTGGGAACATCTCCATAATCTTTTTTGCTACATACTCGTAGCTTTCAGCTTTCAAAACACCTTTTAAAACATCTACCTCTGGAGGTTTAATGCCGAACACTTTTTCCGCATCTTCTTCGTTGGCAATCATGACGTCAACAAATTCCGCTAGTTGCGCCATAACTTCCTTAGCAGTTTTACCCCACTTCCATAAAGCGGCTCTATAGTTAAGGTCGCATGAAACTGTTAAATTCATGCTTTTTGCCTTTTTAACTGCTTCAAGGCATGTGTTTGCCGCACCTTCACTTACTGCTGGAGTTATCCCTGTCCAGTGGAACCAGCACGCATCAGCGAATATTTTATCCCAGTCGAAATCCTTTGGACCTATTGTTGCAAAGGAAGAGTTAGCCCTATCATATATTACTCTGTTTGCTCTTTGGGCCGCGCCGATTTCGAGAAAGTATATGCCTAAACGGTCGCCGCCTCGAACTATTTTATCTGTTCCAACACCAAACTGCCGCAAATAGTTTATGCAAGCATCACCCAAATCATTTGGCGGAAGCCTAGTAACAAAGTCCACTGGCTGACCGAGATTCGCCAGAGTTATTGCAACATTCGCTTCTGCCCCCGCATAAATCGCGTCGAAAGATCTTGCTTGAGCAATCCTTAGAAAACCTGGCGGTGCCAAACGCAACATTATTTCGCCGAAGGTTACAACTTTCTTCATTTGAAACCCCCAAATTTTGGTTCGGGGATATTAGGTGTCCCACGTTCATAAATGTAACGCCGGAGACGCTATATCCTCATTGGAAAAAACTTATAACACGTATAAATCACCCTTTGAAGCGAGGTTGGAAATTATGGCGAAATTTATTAAAAACGATGTGAAAATCAAAGTTTTAGGTATATGTGGAAGCCCACGCAAAAACGCCAACACCGAATTTTTATTGGATCAAGCCTTAGATGCAGCGAAATCAGTTGACCCCAAAAACGTGGTTGTGGAAGCCTACTCCATAGCCGGTAAAGAATATTTTCCATGCATAAGTTGCTTCTCATGCTCAAAAACTGGAGAATGCGTAAGAAGTAAGAAGGACGATTTCAACGAGCTTCGCGATAAATGGGTTGAAGCTGACGCCATCATTATGGCAGTTCCAGTCTACCACTTAAGCATACCAGGGCAATTAAAATGCTTTATCGATAGGCTTGGAAACAGTATTTGGAGCTACGAAGGCAGCGCAGGTAAGCATTTAAAAGTCTACGGAGCCATCGCCCAAGGAGTCCACATATTCTCCGGCCAAGAAAATGCAATTAAGGAGATAATAAACCATGCAATAGTTATGGGCAACATCGTAACTTCCGGGGACCCATGGGAATCCTATTTAGGTGGGGCAGGGTGGACTGAGAGTAGAACAGAGAAAAATGCGTTGAAAAACCTATACGAGTCTAGGAGTTTTGATGCTGAAATTGCGGTGAAATCCGCTAAAAGCTTGGGCAGAAGGGTTGCAGAGCTAGCCTTAATAATAAAGGCTGGAGTTCTTCACTACATTGATTATCTGAAAAATGATCCAATGTATAGACCTCTCATAGAAAGAATGAAGAAAAGATAACATCTCTAAACAGCGAAAGGTCAGTAAAGGCTTTTATACTATGTCTAGTCTATGTCTCTTTCAATTGGAAGGTGGCATTTGATGGAGAAACCACTTTTGTTTTTAGATTTGGATGCTTGCACCGGCTGTAAGGCTTGTGTTGTTGCTTGCTCTCTCAGAAAAGAGCGAAAGCTTGACATGGGAGTGGCTAGATTATGGGTGCCAAAGAGGGAGAGCATATGCTTGGCTGTGCCTGTTATATGTGAGCAGTGTGAAAATGCGCCTTGCCAAAACATTTGTCCAACAAGGGCAATTTCAAGAGAACCCAAAACCAATGCACTTTTAGTAGACGAAAAGAAATGCATCGGTTGTAAGGAATGCGTTTGGGCTTGTCCCTTCGGAGCCATAACTGTAAGACATGGGGTAGCCGTCAAATGTGACTTATGTGGTGGCGACCCAGAATGCGCAAAGGTTTGTATTCCAAAAGCCATCCAATACACAAGTTTAGAGGAGGAAGGCTTCGATAAAAAGTGGCGCTCACTAGAGAAGCGCATCAAAGCCTTGGCCACAATAGTTGGAGGAAAGTAGAATGTATGGTTGGCAAGGTAGAATCCTCCATATAGACTTAACCAATGGAAAAATACGGATTGAAGAACTTGACAAAAAGCTTGCGGAACTTTTCCTAGGAGGAAGAGGGATAAACGCCAAACTCCTATGGAACCTAATTGCTAAGCCTGGCATAGACCCCCTTAGACCAGAAAACGTCCTAATATTTGGAACTGGAGCACTTACGGGCACAACTGCGCCCTCATCTGGAAGAACAACAATCACGTGCAAAGGCCCAATGACAAACCTTTATCTCAAAACGAACATGGGCGGCCACTGGGGAGCAGAACTAAAATTTGCAGGCTACGACCATTTAGTTATACATGGAAGAGCCAACCATCCAGTATACATAGCTATCCGGGATGAAAACGTCGAGATAAGAGATGCTAAACACATCTGGGGATTAAACGTTAGGGAAACAACAGAAACGCTTGTAGACGAATTAGATGATAAGGAAACTAAGGTTGCATGCATTGGGCCGGCTGGAGAAAACCTTGTAAAATATGCGGCTGTGATGAACTCTGTTTACCATGCAGCTGCCAGAGGAGGTGTGGGAGCTGTTATGGGCTCAAAGAACTTGAAGGCAATAGCGGTCAGAGGAACAAAAAGCATAGAATTGTGGAAGCCAGACGAATTCAAGGAACTAGCCCTAGAAGTAAGGAAAGACTTGGCAAAAGACAGCGGCACCCAATCCCTTTACAACTACGGCACGTCAGGGTCCCTAGAATTTGTCAACAATCTACACGCCTTTCCCAATCGCAACTTCATGTATGGGCACATAGAAAATGTAACACCTTTAACGGGGCAAAACCTTGTTGAAAAAGGATATCTCCTAAGGCGTGTTGGATGTTTCAGCTGCACCACAAGCTGCCACAGATTTGTACAAGCAAAAGAGGGGACATACGCCGGAACGTTCACCGGAGGACCCGAATATGAAACATTCGCGGCTTTAGGTGCCCAAACATGGGTGCTGGACACAGACGCTGTAATAAAAGCCAACGAATTATGCAACATTTATGGACTTGACACAATTTCTACAGGCACCACAATTGCGTGGGCTATGGAAAGTTACGAAAAGGGCGTCTTGACCAAGGAAGAAACCGATGGCATAGAATTAAATTTTGGAAACGCTGATGCAGTGATAAGGACCATTGAAGCAATAGCTTTTCGTAAGGGAAAACTTGGCAATCTTCTAGCTGAAGGCGTAAAACGTGCTTCTGAAAAGGTTGGAAAGGACAGTTGGAAATGGGCTATATGCAACGCGAAGGGTCTTGAACAGTCAAACGTTGAAACACGATCCGCGAAGGCTTATGCCTTGGCGTTTGCTGTTAATCCACGTGGACCAGACCATCTCCATACAGAAACTTTTGCAGAGTTTGGCGCCAGTCCAGAGGCAATAGCCCTTATAGAGAAGCTAACCGGGGACAAGAAGTGGGCTTCACCATACTACACGGAATATCGCCCAGAAATTGTTCGTTGGCATGAGGACTGCTACGCAGTTACAGATAGCTTAGGCTTCTGTGCATTTGCAACAACAGCCGCATACGCGGTTAACCCAGAAAACATGGCCCAAATGTTCTACCTAGCAACGGGCATCCCCATGGATGAAAAGAAAATAATGACCGCTGGGCGGCGCATACTAACCCTTGAAAAATGCTTTAATGTGAGGGAAGGTGCTGACAGAAAATTCGACGATTTGCCATGGAGACTTATGAACGAACCCGCAGCCTCAGGCCCAGCTAAAGGCATGATGAACTCGGAACAAGAACTAAACGTCATGCTTGACAAATATTATACATTACACGAGTGGGATGTAAAGACAAGTTGGCCTTACAAGGAAACATTAGAAAAATTAGGATTGTCAGATGTTGCCAAAGAACTTGAAAAACTTAGCAGACTTCCGAAAAGAACTAGTTAGAAAAGTCTAGGCCTATTTCTTGAAGATCTCCAATAGTCCCTCCCCTTCTTATGAGGTCGTCTATGAAAATATTATAGTAGCTCACTGGTTTTGATAAACCAACGCTTTGCCACCCAACAATCCTATCCGTTTTCTTATCAACAATAACACAAATTTTTGAGTCTCGTGGAACCTTAAGAGTCTCCTGCGCGAAGGCGTCATTCCTCCCAATTTTAATAAGTAAAGTTTCAGTGTTTAATCCTAGGGAAGATGCTTCACTACTGCTTAATCCCATGCTGTTGATATGCACGCCAAAAACATAATCATACTGGTGGCGAATGCTTCCTTCAAAAGTAATCTCCGCGCCTAAAGCGTTCATCCCAGCTATCTCTGCGGTTCTAGCAGCGATGCTTCCCAATGGACGGTAAACTGGACGTTTTGTCACATAATCAATCTTTTCTGCACAATCACCAACCGCATAAACGTTCTCAAGATTAGTTCGCATTTGTGAGTTTGTCTTTACAGCGCCATATTCAGCCATTTCCAGATCGCTTCCTTCAAAGAGTGCCGTATTAGGTTTCACACCAGTACAGAAAATTACAAAGTCAAAGGGAATACGTTCTCCATTTAGAATTACGGACTTTACTTTTCTTCTTCCTTCGATCCTCTCCAACAAACTTTGAACAGCAATTTTAACGCCCATACTTTCAGCTTTGGTTTGAACAAATCTTGAAAGAGGGGGTTCAAGTATGCCGGGAAGAGGATGTGACAAGGCTTCGACAACTGTGACATGTAAGCCAAGTTTCCTAAGCGCACTTGCAGTTTCCATTCCAATTAACCCAGCACCAATAACTAAAGCCTTCATTCCAGGCTTTGCCCTTCCAGAGAGATCCTTTGCTTTGTCAAACCATTTTATCGTGTAAGTTCCCCTCAAATCAGCTCCTTTAACCGGAGGGAGTTTCGGCAAGCTTCCAGTTGCTATTATAAGGCTTTTGAAAGAAAATTCGGATTTTTCTCCATTTCTAAGGTTTTTAATTTTAACAGACTTCGCGTTAAAATCTACTTGTAGAATTTCGCATAGCCCATAAAATTTCACACCTACTTGTTTAAGGTGAGAAACAGGGAACACCGCGATCGACCTAAGCGAGTTAATCTCATGAGCTATAAAGTTTGGGAGAGCACTTCTTGAATAGATTATGTTCTCATTCGAGATCAATGCCACGGAAAAGCGTTTCTTTAAATTCTTTGACTTGGATGCAGCAACATAGGCCGCGTTCGCTCCTGAAATGCCACCACCCAAAACTATGAGATCGAACTCCTTCATTTTCATCCGCCTGCCACGGGGGTTGATAGAATTATGTGGTCTTTGTCTCTTAATTCTGTTTTTAGACCTTTCAACGTGAAAATATTTCTCCCGTTAACAAAGATTATTAAATTTCCCGCAATAGATGCGCCATTTTTGAATATTAGACCGCGCAGTGATTCTCCAAACTGGTTACACAAACCTTTTAACAGGTCTTCCACAGTGGTGCCCTCATTGATACTTACATCAACAGATTCTTTTTTCACAGCTTCTTTAAATCCAGAAAGAAATTTTACATGAACTTTCGCCATAGATTTTCACTACGTTAAATATTTGGTGAGGGCTAACTTTAATACTTCTTCGTAGATAACACGCTTTTAATCTTGATAAAGCATCAACGAGCTTCTCTTTTGACGTGGCGTAGGATATTCTAATGTAGCCTTCACCATGCTCACCAAATGCTGTTCCAGGGACACCACAACCTTTGCCTTTTCAGCATTAGCATGGCAAACTCCTCTGAGGTCGAGGCATTTAAAGCCAGGTATTGCTGACAGCCCATAAGTAGTAGTTCCCGTCTTTCATTGTATTCTGCAACCATCTGTTTAACATAATCATCTCCGCCTTTTAGTGCTGCAACAGCCGCCATTTGCGAGATTGAACTTGGATGCGCGGATATGCTCTTGGAGCTTTGTCATCTGGGCTTACAATATCCCTGTTTGCTACAGCGAAACCTATACGCCATCCAGTCATAGCGTAAGTTTTAGATAAAGTGAAAATGCTGATAGTTCGCTCCTTCATGCTCAGTAGCGAAGCAATGCTGACATGCTTTAAACCATCATACACTATTGCCTCGTAAGCTTCACCTGAAATTACAATGAGATTTTTTCTATAGCAACCTTAGATATCGCCCTCAAAACTTTTTCACCGAAAACGGAGCCCGTTGGGTTTGATGGCGTATTAAGTATTATCGCCTTCGTTTTCTCCGTTATTAGCCTCTCAACTTCCTCCACATCAACTAGAAAACCGCTCCCCTCCCTTAACACGTGTGGGACAGGGCGCCCACTAGCTAAGATCACCTGCGCCTTGTAGCTTGGAAAACCCGGATCAGGGATCAAAACTTCGTCTCCGGGCTCAACTATTGTTAAAATGGCTAATGACAGCCCGCCCATGGCGCCGACAGTTGCTATAACCTCGGTTTAAGGGTCAACGTCTATTCCGTTCTCTATCTTAACCTTTTCAGCTGCTGCCTCTCTAAACTCCTTCAGTCCACATTTGGAGTATAATGCGTGTAGCCTTTCCTCATGGCGTTTATAGCCGCCTCGATAACTTGTTTAGGAGTGCTAAAGTCAGGCTCCTCCATAGACAAGTTTATAACATCCTTGTATTTCTGCGCGAGATCAAACATCTTCCGAACACCAGACCATGGAACAAGATCCGCGCGACTTGAAATTTGTTTACGGCTAGCCCACCCATGTAAACCTCCACACATAAGAATGCACATGACACCACATTTAATAAACTTCCGGGAGGATTAATCTTTATTATCGTTAATTTCAACGAGCAAGAATAACGTATATATTCTAATTTTTCATAAATTCTGATGCGCTTGGCGAGAACGGGGCCGTAGTCTAGGCAGGTATGACGACGGGCTCCAGAACATTGCTAAACGGGTTTGCTGACCGCCATGCGGAATGAAGAGGTTCTGGAGCGGTCAGTAGAGAAACCCGTAGAAACAGCCTCGGAGGCTGTTTCGGGGAAAGGTCGTCGGTTCAAATCCGGCCGGCCCCACATTTTTAAGCAATTTCAAAGCAACGTTTAAGCAGCATCTTTGCAAAAATGGAGCAAAAAGCTTGCCTTTTTAATTTGGCACTTAATAGTCGAAACTAAAAATAGTTTGCCCGTTTAAATTTACAAAGCTATTCACAGCTCTAATTATCGTAAGATGGGACTTAAAGTAACAAAAGAGCAATATTTTTAGATTGTTTTAAACTGAACAGACAATACTGCAAATGAGTATGATACTCTCTAGAAAAGTTCTTAATCACATTGTTAGTAGGCATCCGGAAGTTGCACGTTACACGCATGAAATAGTATGGCTGTTCAGGATCCCGATTTAATTATTAAAGGGTTGAGGGCGAGTTTAAAGCTTTAAAATTTTACGTCGACCTCCATATAGGACCAAAGTATCTTGTGGTTATTTACCGTGAAAAGGCAAAGAAAAGGTTATCATAACCGCCTACTTCACTTCTAATGTGGCCATGGTAAAAGGCGAAATAGTATGGAGAAAGTTGCAGTAAGTCCAGAAAAGATTGATTTGGACTACGACGAAGAAGCGGATGTGCTATATATAAGCTTTGGAATGCCCAGATAAGCCCAAGACAGCGTTGAAGTTGAGATGGAATAATCTACCGCATTGCAGACAACGAAATAGTAGGCATAACAATAACAAACTTCAAAGCCAGAATACTCAAAAAATAATTTGATTTGTAAAATTTAAACGTAAGTTTTTTCATTTACCCGGGCCCACCAATAGATTCATGATATGATGTGTGACGCTTAGTTTATGGCTTGAAAAGTGTTTATGATGAAGTTAAGTGAAATTCAGCCAAGTCAGCTTTACATTTGTTCTGAAAAGTTGTCTGAGGTTATGAAAGCTTTTAATGTTGATAATCCCAATGGCAATGAAGTCATCCTTGTTGATGGGCACATTAGGGCTTTTGCAGCTTTCCTATGCAGCTTTTCAGAGATTCCAGTTTACTGGGAATATGAAGAGCTGGACTGGTATGCCTACAAAATTTGTGTGGAATGGCGCAAGAAGGAAGGAATACACACGATAGCCCACCTTAAAATAGGGTTATAACTCAAAGAGGGTATGAAAAATTGTGGTGTGATCGATGCGATAAATGCAACAAGACTTAGAAGCAAAGAGGAAAAGAAAATATAAATTTAAAATACGGCTAGTCAACCATTGAAATGGAGGTGTTAGCTTTTCTCCTTCCACTGTAAGTTCTTTATTCTTCTGTTGCTCCGGCTTCTACGACTTCGGCTTCGGCGAATCTTCGGCTTATCCTTGTTATCTTTATTTTTACGTGGTCTCCAGGCTTTGTATTTGGTATGAAGGTTACTAGCCCTTGGATGCGGGCTATTCCTTCACCTCTTCGGCTTGTTTCTGTTACGTCCACTTCGTATTCTTTGCCTAGCTCAACTGGTTTTGGCGGAAACCTTCTTGGCCCTCTTCCGAATTCTCTTCTTCCGCCGAACCTTCTTCTTTCTTCCATACGTTTTCACCTCTTCTTATTCGTTTAAATTTTCCGCGCTTCACTCGACTGTGAGCTTTCCGTATTTTCCAACGTTCAGCTGAATTTCTCCTTTGAAGCTCGTCACGTAGCCATTTTCCACCTTGACGTTATCATTGACGTTTACTTGGTTTATTTGGTCATTCCATAAGGTCAGCTTTATAGTGCCCGTTTCGTCTGCTATTATGGCTGTTGCCACTTTGTGGGTTGTGTTGCTGAACCTTGATAAAACCTCGCGGGGAGCTGATTTTTCTACGACTTTGGCTTCGATGCTTACACGTTTCATTCCATTTCGCAGTTCCTTAATCTTCACCATCTTTCACCATCCCCCTTTTAGGCTATTCTTTCCGCGACGGCGAATTTTCCGCCAACTGAAACAATGCGCACTCTAACGCGTTCGCCCACCTTGCTGTTTGGAACAAAAATCAAGTAGCCCTGTATTCGGGCTACGCCGTCTCCCCTGCTTCCAATATCGTCTATAACAACCTCTAGTTCTTGGTTTTCCTTCACTGGCGCCATTTGGAAAAGGGGTTTGCTTGGGTTGAAGCGTCTGCTACTACCAAACCTTCTCGGCTTTTTCTGGATGTTTTTTGTTTTTTCTGGAAGCCTTCTTGGCATACTGTTTTTTCGTCCTTATCGCGGAACCAGCCTCAAACGCTTAAAACTCAAGTGTCCCCCGCTTTGCTGAACACTGAGTTTCAGCAGAGGCCAGTTAACATCACAAACCACATTCGCGCATATAAATCTTGCTAGAGGCTCATTCATAACGTAAAGCTTCAACAGGATTCAGTTTTGCAGCTTTTCTTGCAGGGTACAAGCCAAATACTACGCAAATAGTTATAGCAAATAAAAAGGCCATTATCATCCAAGCGGGCGAGAATGCTGGAGCCATTCCTATCCGTTGAGCATCCGGCCGTTCAATTACCCACATACCAGCAGGCTGCAAAAAATTGTTCAATGTTAGAGCTAGACCATAAGAGAAAAAGTATCCAGCGAATTCCCCAATTAAACCTCCAATGATGCCTATCAACATAGCTTCCGCTAAAAACATACCTAACACCGTCCGGTTTTTGGCGCCTAAAGCCTTTAATATTCCAATCTCACGGGTCCTTTCCATAACAGCCACTGTCATAATGTTCATTATACCGACTCCTGCCACAAGAAGTGAGATAGATCCTATGGCAACAAGAAACATTTGAACGAGATTTAAAATGCTGTCAACTTGTCTTGCGAAAGCTACAGGAACAAAAACAGTAACAGAGTAGGGTGAAAAATGTTTTTCAATTTCCCTTGCAACACTTTCCGCTTCCTGGGCGCTGGAAACCTTAACTAGGATTATCTGGTACGGCTTATCCTTATTACGAACTATTTCAAGGGCGTCCTCTATAGGAATGAATGCCCAGTAGTCAAAATTTGTTATGCCGGAAGTGCCTCCTTTAGCAAGAACTCCAGAAACTGTGAAATTTAAATGTAAAGTTCCAGAGGCCATAATTAGTGATATATTGTCACCAACATCTGCAACAATTGTTTCGTCAACAACGCTCGCCTTGTAACCTAGAACAATCTTTCCTTTCGCGTTCTTCGCTGGGAAGTCTCCCTTTATCAGGCTGAATCTTTGGGGGAGCATTTCCCTCATTTCTGTAAAATTTACGCCGCCGACTGTGAAGGCACCAAGTTTGACGCCTGTTCCGTTGCATAGCTTTATATCTTCTGTTAGAGGCATAGTTATGAGTGGGGTTGCAAAAGTTACGTTTTCTATTCCCTTAATATAATCAATGTCTATGTGACTGAAGCCCTCTCGCAGGCCAGCTGTAAAACTTCCTGGGAAAACTATTAAAACGTCGAGTTCGAAGCCCTGCTCCATTCTTTGTCTAATTTCTCCCCTAAAGCCTTCACCCAGCGAGGCTACAGCTATGATCGTTATGATACCTATCACAACACTTAGGGTGGTAAGGGATGTTCTCAGTTTTCTTTGTTTTAGGTTTAACCAAGCCATGCTTAACATTTTACTCAGCTTCAATGTTTTCTCACCTTTAAACGCTTTTTATTCCTTCAATTAGGCCATCTTTAAGATAGATTATTCTATCCGCAACCTCGGCAATTTGAGGGTCATGGGTAACCACAATAAATGTTTGCCTCATTTCCTCGTTTAACTTTCTCATCAAATTAACTATTTCCCAACCAGATTTGGTGTCCAAATTGCCCGTAGGCTCATCAGCCAAAACTAATTTTGGATCATTGATTAAGGCTCTGGCAATGGCTACTCTTTGTTGCTCTCCTCCGCTTAACTCTGACGGCCTATGACTTAGGCGTTCGCCAAGCCCCACCAATACCAAAAGTTTTGTAGCCTTTTCACGGGACTCGTTATCCGAGACTCCAGCCAGCATCAATGGCAGTTTAACATTTTCTAAGGCTGTTAACCTTGGCAGCAGGTTGAAAAACTGAAAAACAAATCCAATCCGTTTGAGGCGAAGATCAGCTAATTCATCATCGCTTAGCATTAGGACGTTTCTCCCTTCAATTACGATTTCTCCCTCATCAGGGCGATCTAAACATCCTATGAGATGCAAAAGCGTGGATTTACCACTTCCAGAAGGACCTAAAACGGCAAGAAACTCGCCCTCCTTAACACTGAAACTAACGCCTCGCAAAGCTTCAACAGTAACTTTGCCCATACGATAACTCTTTTTAACGTTACGTACATCAAGAATTACTGTCAAGTGAATCCCGGAAGGCAAATCATAAGAAGAAACTCATCTTATAAAAAAATTACTTTATCACAACGCTCATCCGTTTGGAGAAAATGTAGTAAAGAGTCTTTAAAAATGGGCAAGCCGTAGCTGTGCTTGAGATCCGCTATAACCAAACTGCTCCATAGATTAAGAAGCGAAATGCAAGCATGCTGACTATGCTGCTGAGAAAAGAAACGGAAACGCTTCTCGCCCACGAAAACTCAAACAACAAATGAAATGCAACGCTGCACAGGGCTACAATCCAAACAAAGTAAACTATCCTATCTAAAATATCATACTTTATTGTTAAAATCCACATAAAGTTCTGGGCATCTGCAGTCCATCCTTCCCCTTGAACTCCCCCCAATGTTTCAAGAGATAAACGCATTTCAGGATAAGCGAGAACAACACCTGTAAGAATTAAGTTTTGTACGAATAGGGTTATAAGCACAAATCCTGAAATAGAAAGCATAGTTTTCCAAACAGGTTGCCCCCTAAAAAGCTTTGAAAATAAATATAAAATGATGCTGAGGATTACCCATTGTATAGTGAACTGCATGAACCCGCTTACAATAAAATTGGCTATTATTCCACTTCCATTCATCTCAAACATGGAAATATAAAAGCCATGGAAGAAAACTCCATCAACCAAGACTTTTATATTTTCGTCACTTGTCCATGTCAATACAAATTTTAAGCTTGTAATGTTTCGCCAATCGGCCTCGCCTACATTTATAAAGTTAGTCAATGGAATTGTTTTATTGCTCCAAACATTAACTTCTAAAGCATCACCTTCCATTAAATAGTTAAAGTATTTATCTGTAGCATATCCCGAGTATAGATAAATGCCTACGGTAGCAGGGTTTTTCAATGGCTCAATTATCTTGATCCTAAATGATAGGCTGGTGTAATTATATGGTTCCAAACAATTTAGTGATTCTGGAATTCTCAATTCCATATCGATACTGCTACTGTCCTCTAAGACGAATTGGATGCTCTTATTTCCATAATAATTTCCTTGGATGTAGTCTGAAGTGTTAATAAATATTTTTGCGTCTTTTGAGTGCCAAAGGCTAGCATCCTCTGTCCATTTATCTAAATCCGTTAACTTTGGTGCTGTTTGGTCATAGTAAACCTTAGCGGATAAAACAGAATAGAAGCCTGAAAAAGAAAGCACGAATAATAGCATAATTATTAGTGGCCCTTTGTATCCTGGTTCTTGTATTATTTTTTTGAAGGCCTTTTGAGGTGCATATATAATTCTGAAGACTTCTCGTATGGACATTATTTAGGCTCCATTGGCTCCATTGTATGTTTTACTTTTAAAGTTATTAAATGTGTTGTCTACATGCCCGCCTTAAGCCTTCTATATGTCGTGTAATCCACATATTCCAGAAACGGGTTTTCCGCTTGATACTTAACCGTGAGTTTTTGGCGCTGCCTTTTCTCGAGGATTTGGCTCGTGGTTACGAAGGAGTAGGCGTCGCTTCCAGCTCCAGAACCATAACTGACTATCAAAATGCGTTCGTTTGGCTTTGCTATGTCAAGAACCGCGGCTAAGCCAACAGGCGAAGAGCCTGAATAAGTGTTGCCAAACTTCGCCACTTGAAGCGAAGGCAAGTATTGGTCTTCTTTGAAGCCCAGCTCTTTGGCTATTCTAACTGGGAACTGGACATTGGGCTGGTGGGCTACAAAATAGTTGATGTCGCTAATTTGCAGATTAAGCCTCTGCATAAGCTTTCTAGCAGCCTTTCGAATGTGTTTAAAGTAGGCTGGGTCGCCTGTAAAGCGGCCACCATGCATGGGATAGGGTTCGCCGTCTCTTCGCCAAAAGTCCGCCGTGTCTGAAGTGCAGGAATACCATCCTTCAAGCTCAGCAATGACATCGTTTTTGCCGAATATATAGGCGCATCCGCCGAAGCCAACGAAAAGGTCAAGCTCGCCGCCGGGGCAGTCTCTTGGAGCAGCCTGAGAATTATCTGTGCCTATAACCATGGCGTAGGGAACACCCATTTTCGGGTAATTTACAAGGGAGGCAGCATCTTTAAACATGCTTGTGGCAGCTTTGCATGCGAATTCGGTGTCTACAGCATCCACGCCTTGAACATCTTCGTCTTCCTCGCCGAGTTTTAAGACTTGGGCTACTTTGGAGGCTATGGGTTTAACAGCGTAGGGGTTTGATTCAGAACCCACGTAAACCTTGCCTACAAGTGTGCTGTCAACGCCGGAATGGATTAGGGCGAGTTTTCCAGCTTCCACCGCTGCTGTTATGGCGTCCTCGTCTATGAAGGGTACTGAACGTTCCATGTTGCCTTCGCGAATTCTAAACCTTGAAGTGTAAACGCCGTAACCCACTATTCCCGGCGCATCATACTCCTTGTTTGGTTTCACTGGACAGTGCTCTTGGTGGGGGTAATATTCATCGGCGAAGGTGAAAGCCAAAGAAATTGTTGGGATTATTTCGCTTCTCTCCACAGAATAGCGTCTTCTAAACCTTGGAACCACCTCTCTACCTTCAAGGCTTGAAAAGTCTACAATTTCGCCATCTCTCACTATTCTGTCCGTTAACCTCCCAGGAACCCTTATTTTTCCGTTGTGGAAGGAAACTATGCCATAAATGTAGCTGCCCAGTTTAGTGAACTTGTTTGTGGGCTCTGTTATAAGGGTGCATAGTTCAAGCTTGCCCTTCTCATAGAAGAAGTCTATATCTGCCATTTTTCCGAAGCTTTTTCTGCCGCAGTTTCCACAGTAATCCCTTAACTCAAAATATTCTTTCCCGCATATTTGGCAGCGTCTTCCCCTTAACCTATCGCCTAAGTAGGAGACTCTCCTCTCAATTGGTTCACTGCTCATTCAGCCAACCCCCAAAAGATGAACGTAACTTTTAGTGCCAAAACCCTCAAGCTCAAGCACACATCCATACCGCAGTTCTTTATCATCTTTAACTTGGCGTTCACCCGCTTCTCCCCTAAGCTGCTTAAAAACCTCGTAAATTTGAGCCCCACCTGTCGCGCCAAGCGGGTTTCCATCAGCCTTTAAACCGCCATTCATGTTCACAAAAAGTTTCTGTCCATCTATCTCGTAATAGCCCTTATAATCTTGACAGTTTTCAAAAACGGTTTTCCAAGCCCTTCCACCTTCACAGAAGCCTAAATCCTCGAGGGAAACCATCTCCATAACAGTTGACTGGTCGTAAAGCTCAAGAACCTGTATATCACGGAGGCTTATTCCAGCCGTTTTTAAAGCGTTTTCCATTGCTAAACGGCTGGCAAGAAAACCAGTAATGTCTTCCCTCGCCGGATAAGTCAGATAGTCTGTTGCCAGCGCAGAGCCCAGCACGTAAACTGGCTTATCCGTAAGTTGTTTAGCTGTTTCTTCAGCGGCTAGAATCACTGCGGTGGCGCCATCTGATATTGGTGCGAAATCATAAAGCCCCAAGGGGCGTCTTGCATTCTTTCTAGCTTCCAGCACCTGTTCTACGGTTATTTTCCTCTGATATTGGGCGTACTCGTTTTTTAAGGCGTTTAAATGGTTTTTAACCGAAATTTGTGCCAAGGCAATGTTGAGTTTTTCAAGGTTTTCGCCTGTTATGCCGTATTTTTTAATGTAGGCTCTAAGCATAAGTTCGTGGTTAGCCTCTGGTGTGCATCCAGCATAATAGCTCCATGGGTCTTCAAGAAGCATTAGGTCGTCTCGGATTTTGTCCCATCGGTCGGTCATTTTCTCTATTCCACCGACTAGAACTAGGCGGTATTTTCCAGCTTGGATGGCGTTACATGCGTTGAAGAAAGCTGAACTGAAGGAGCGCACAACATCCATTGGAACATGCAGTTCCGTCAACTCGGATAGGAAGCCCTCCTCCAGCCCAAGCTTATTTGTTATTGGCAGAAAATAGTCTGAAAGATAACAAGCCTCCAAATCCCTCCGTTCCAGCCCAGCCTCTTCAGAAGCCCTAAGCCAAGCCTCCTCTATGAGCCTTTCAGGCTGCCTCTCATAATGTTCTCCGAATTTTGTCCTTCCAGCCGCAACTATTACCGGACGATTTCCCATCCTTGCATGCACCTTTCTAGTGCAATATTCCCATCAACAAAGACTTTTAAGTGTTTGCCAACCCAACGTTTAAGAAAACCATAAGCCAAGAAAAACATTTAAGACTGTCGAAGGTGAAAACGTGGAAAATAAAGGGAAATACCAACTAATCATAACTGTTAAAGAAATACGAGGAAACTGTCCAGTCTTCAAACCCGGCCAAAAAATAGTTGTAGAATCGCCAAAAATAATTGTGA
>CALJDG010000017.1 GCA_938023865.1 uncultured archaeon
CACCCCAATCCATCCCTTACCCCGTCTCTACCTTATACTGAACCTCCATACATCCTTCAGACTCACCTCAAGCCTACAGTAAAGATTGTTGAAGAACTTTAAGTCATGAATATTACTGTGACTTACTCTAGGCTACTGGTAGAGAACCCCATCAACAACCCATCATCAACAATAGTTCTCCTACCCCCAGACCTAGAAGAAGGAAGAGACTTAATAAGCCCAACTCAAGATCACTAAACTCACAAAACCCCATAAAAACCATAAAGTAGCAAGACTTAAATATTTTGAAACCACCTCAAAGAATAAAGTAACCATACTCAACTCTCTAAAGTTAACAGAACAATTATTATGTTAAGTAAATCATTAAAAGAAATCATGGAAATAATAGCCCGGGGGAGATTCGAACTCCCGTCAGGGGCTCCAGAGGCCCTTTATTTTTCAAAAACAAGCCGAAATTATGGAGATTTCGAATTTTCCGGACAAATTAGAATAGAAAATATCGAGGATATCGTGAGAAAATTCTATGATTATTTGAGAGTAGATGAGAGGCTTCAGCCAACAGTTTCCAAACCCTACAAAAATATTGCAAGGAGGTTCTTAATGCATTCAAACGGTTTAATCTCAAGGGAAGCGGTAAGGTCTTACCTTTCAAAATACCTCAACAAAGCTCCAAGCACCTACAATAATCAAATAAAAGGTTTAGAGGCTTTCATAGCAAGGTTTCTAAAGGCTCCACAATTGATGGAAGGGTTCAAAAAGGCTCATCAAAACGGCAATTATGAAATAGAACTGCCAAGTAAGGAACAAATCAAAATGGGATTCAATGCTTTAAGCGATGACAGGGAAAGGGCTGTCTACCTCTTTTTCGCAACAACGGGGCTTAGGCTTTCAGAAGTTTTGAACCTCGATAGGTATGAAGATATTGATTTCAGCTTGAGGGCTGTAAAGGCAAAACATGAAACTAGAACAAAGAGGGCTGGAGTAACCTTTTACAATGATGAATGTGAGTTTTGGCTTAAAAAATACTTGGACTCAAGAAAAGACGATTCTAGAAGACTTTTCCGTATAGGCTGGAGGGAATTTCTTAGAATATGGAAAAAGGCAAGCGAAAAGGCCCAGGTTAAAATTACCCCTCAAATTCTTAGAAAATGGCATGCAACCCATTTAGGTGAATTAGGCGTTCCAGACAGATTTGTTGATGTTTTTCAGGGAAGAGCGCCGAAATCAATCCTGGCGAAATTCTACACTGGAAAAGAATTGTTGAGACTTAAAAGAATTTACGATAACGCAAAACTGAAAGTGTTAGACTGAGGGGGGTTTCCACTTTATACCCCTCCCCCCTAGCAAGCGGAAAGGGCCCCGTTTTAAGCTTCTTTTCCATTTAAAAGCTTGTAAAAGCCTCTTTTCAAGTTTGAAAACCGTCAACTTTTCCATGCGAAATTGCGAGTTTCATCATAAAAACTGTTAAAATTCAAATGAAGAACAAAATTCCAGTTGTGGGATTTTCAGGCCCCCTTTTCCTACGAGTTGTCTAGCTTTGTTTTGTAATGAGGGGATCCCTCCCTCCATTTTTTAAGCAGAAAGTTGAAGGGTAAAAGTTTGGATGTGTCAACTTCATATGCTGAAGCATAAGGTAAACTTTTAACTGGGAAACCTTCTAAAGCGAAGCCTTGAAGCCAACCACTAAACCAAGCCTGTTTTAAATCTGAACTGAAGCGCATGAACACGAGAATATCCGCTTTTGCCTTCTTCCACCTTTCAAAGTTAACATAATAAAATTGAGGCTTTGTTTCATGAGAGCTTACTTTCACATCGACGGTTTCTTCATGAACCGTGAAGTCCGGCCCCAACCGCTCCCTCTTTCCAACCATTTCATTCTGGATTAGAGGGTGATGCCAAACATGCGGAATCTTAAACTGGTTTAAAACCATGTCGAAAACCTTCTCGCCAAGCCATCCGAGAACCATGTTCCGCTTTTCATCTTTTTTCCAATGTTTAGATTCCGGGTACTGGTTAAATGTCTTCTTCACTTCCTTATAAATCGCCTTAACCTCAGCGAGAAGGGATTCCTCAACCTCATATTCAGGCTCAGCCTGAGTTAAAGATTTAGGTTTAAAAAGTTTCATGGAAACGCCAGATTTAGACATAACTTCTGAAACAATTTTCCAAAGCTCTCTATATTCAGGCTTTGTTTTAATCGTTGAAAGGCTTAAGGGCTTCAATCCTGTTCGAGCTGCATACTCAACATAATATTTTGCTAGTTGGTTTAAATCGCCTTCAACCGGCTTTGTTCCGCTACATTCAACCAGCCATTCATAAGCGGTTTTCTCAGCTTCAAGCAGAGGAACCCCCTTAACATTAACAAGGTACGGGGCTACTACAAGCCAGAGCAGCCTGTGTCTTCCATCATCAACCGGATTCGCCAACAGCCTTTCAATCCAACCGTAGCCCCGGCCTCCTCCCCGTTTAGCTTCACCCCAACTTAAAATTTTCAAGCCCTCGATTTGTTTTTGCTCTTTGAGCCAGTCTCTAAGCGAAAATAAAAGTTCCCTAGCCTCTCCCACAGCCCCAGCCATTATGATGGGAGTTATCCTTACATTTTCAACTTTAGAGTTTTCAACTTTAAACTCTAAAGGGTTTTCAACCGGAACAGAAACAAGCCCAGTTTCCTCGTGAATGCTGTAGGGAGCCCTCATCATCTGCCTCGGCTGATAAACTTGAATGTCCACTTTAACAGTAGGCTCATTTATCACAATTTCAAAAAATTTTGCAAGGTTCACAGCTAATTGCGGATAGGCAAGCCTGTATTGTCCAGCCTCGAAAATGTCAAGGGTTAAGCCTGGAAGGATCAGGTGGAAGCCTCTTCGCCCGCTAAACTTTAACACATAATCCTTAACATGGAAATGTTCAAGCGTTTTCAAGGCTTTAACAGCAGCCCTTTTAGCATCCTCAAACTTTTCGCTGTCTAAGTCTAGGAAAAAATCCCAGTTAACCCTAAGCTTATCCGGGCCTGCCTCTTCCAATTTTAAAGGGTTGCTGAAAACTTGAGTGCTTATAAAGAAGGGGGAAGCCTTTTCTTTTGCATATTTACCCACAAGCCCTTTAAACTCTTCAAGGCTGTCAGCCTTCAAAGGCCTAGGAGTTCCCTTTCCAAACCATAATTCGCGGCCCCAAAGCCAAGGCTGAACCATCTCCAGAAAATCTTCCCTAAGATACCAGTTTCTCATAACGGTCCTTCCCAATCCGCTAAACATTTCTCACATAAGTAATGGATGGCTCCTTCACGCATTACCGTGTAAGCGCCTATTTTACCGCATTTCTCACAAGCTGTTCGACTTAGAAATTGATACTTCTGATACCTTTGATACCGCTTTTCCGCCTCCCCCAAATTTTTTCCAGAAAATTTTTGCACCTCCCTAGAACCAGTATCAAAAGTATCAATTGTATCACCATTCTTTACAGGCCCAGCTTCTGCTCTCAACAACCTAAACAATTCTATCCCCTTTTTCGTAACTTTGTAACCTTGTTTTCCCCTTTGCAGAAGACCTAACTCTTTAAGCTTGGAGGCTTTCCTCTTCACAGTCACATTTGAAACTCCGAGGCGGCCTGCAAGCTCAGAAACATCCCCAGGCCGATTAATTACCTCATTAAAAACTTCGTTCAACTCTTTATCTTCAGAAAAAGCCTTCCTTATTTCTTCTATTTCCATTTCGGTTAGAGGCTTCTCCTCAAAAATTGCTTTGGCTTCAGCCAGCTCTATATCATCAAGGGTTTGCCGCCAGAAAAAAGCTGCCTCTTGGACATGTTTCTTCTCCACGATAAGGTGTTCTCCGTCTGGACTGTTGAAATTTAAAGCCGCTATAGCTATTGAGATTCTCAGTAAACTCCATAACCCAGCATTATGGATTATCGGCAGCCCTTCACAACTATATTCATCTAATATTTGTTTAAACTGAGCTTTAGCCTCCTGGAAGGCTTCGTCTGTAATAGTCATGTGGGCGGTTTTTCGACTCCAACCCCATTTAACAAGCGTTACGAAGGCTGTTTCCTCATCCTTTTCAGGTTTTGGCACTTCTCCATACATTTCCTCAGGCGGAACATCTTTCTGCCTGAAGGGGACAAATAGGTCCCATCTGGTTAAATCAATCGGTTTGTAAAATGGTTTACTGTCCATGAGGGCTGAGCAGACATAAGGATAGTTATCAGACAGGCTTGGCTGATTCGGGTTTAAATCTGCTAAAATGCGGGTTCTACACCATGCAGCCCCCTTAACTAAACGGTGAACTTCAACCCTCTGCTGTGCAAGAACTTCGCGGAACCGTTCAAGTTCCTCGCTGCTTAGGCCATGCAGCCCTTCAATGCAGACCATGCGGCCGTCATTTTGCGGCAGGACTCCCCAGCTTAAAATTTTAAGTTCCGGGTCAATGCTGTAGATTAAGCCTGTTCGGGCAGCAGTTTCACCTACAGCATGGCCAGCTATGCCTTTCTGCCAAAACCACCTTAAAATCATACCTTTCCCAGTTCTAGGATCTCCAAAGAAAAGTGTCCGCATACAGCCCGGAACATTTCTTTGACCGCCTACATTAAACCATCTTGGACTGAGGGCTGTTAAGGCTGCTGCAAGCTTAGCCCTGCTTCTCCCCCTAACCTCTGGACAGATAACCCTGTCAAGAAGGGTTTCAAGCTCGTTTAGGCTGCGGCCCTTAAAGATCCTCTCAATTTTCGCCAGGTCTTCCGCTTTTATTTCTCCTTCCGTTAGCTCGAGAGGAGCTACCCTATGGATGAGGAGCATAAGCCGGTTGTCTGGGGCTATTAAAACTTCACAGTCAAACAACCCCACCTTCACATCAGCCTTTTCAAGCAGAATAGCTGTTACGCTTCTAGTTTCAGCTTCTCTTTCCTGTGCCTCTTCAAACTCAATTAAATCCTGAACTTTAGCCTCATGAAAGTCAAGCCATTCCTTCACTTCAAACTTCCACTTGTGGCCCTCCCTTGTTTTGCATGGCCCTCTGGGAAGAGCGTCTGTTAAAATGCTGTTAACCTTATCTTTTTTTGCAAAGAAAAGCTTTTCAAAGCTTCCTCTATACTCCCCACTTCTAAGGTTTAGTTCAGCTTTAAATCCGCAAACATCACATTCAGCAGCAACATTTACTGGAACCGTTTTAACCTCGCTTTCTCCGAGAATTATCCCTTTAAATATCAGCCTTTTGCCGACTAGGTTTCCGCTTAAATCCCTAGTTCGAACAAAAAGCCTATTTTCCGCGGGTTTTCCACATTTTGGACATATTAACGGCTCAGTCTCTTGATACTCTGAAACAAAACCGCATTGTTTACAATAGAAAAGGTTTGTTAGAGGCTTAAAAGATACGCTTTGAACCATCATGGCTGATCCTCCGAGATTACCACAACTTCTTCTCTAAACACGCGGTCCAAAAGCCCCTTACTTATTTTCACCGCGTGAATGGTCTCGAAAATCCAAATAGGTAAATGGTGAGGCATGATTAAACGGTCGCCTTCAATGCGTGTTTCCCCAGCCAACCCTAAAGCGATGGTCGCGTCTCTTATCGCATTTCTTATCCTTTCATTGTTAAGCTGAAAGGCTATTTCACCGTTGGCTAAAGCCTCTCCAGGTTTCAGCTGAACATGGAATAGAAAATTTCTCTCTTTACTGTCGAAAGTACACATTAAAATCGTGTTATCTTCAAGTTTACGCGTGAAAATGGCTCTCTTAGTGCCGTTTCCAATGGAGACCATGCGCTTGAAGATCTCATTTCCGAATTCTGGACTGGGTTCAGGTTCGTGAAGACGGTAGACTGCCGCCAACCAGCATTTAACCGGCCCCCCCAAAGAAACCCATAGTTTCCCATCGCGCTTCTCAACTTTTATACAATCATTCCATAAGCGGCGTTTTACAAGCCAATAGTAAAGCTTCTTATATGGCAAGTATAACAATTGCGCTAGAAATGAAAGTTCAATGGCTTTTTCTTCGCTGAGCAGCAAGACAACCTTACCAAAATATCTTTCAGCCTGCTTTTCAGCCCTGGAAACTTTAACGGCTGCCAATCCGTCCATATTCCTCTCCTTCCTTCAAAATGTGGTTTCCAACCCTAGAAACAATAATCTTTTCAGTGCTTTTCGTTTGATAAATCAGCTGGGCCCCTGACCTCAGATAATTTCTTATTTTCTCAAAGGTTTTAAGGTCTGCCCTGAAAACTAAAGCGAAATTTAAGATAGTTTCGTTTGGTTTAAACTGTTCATTCATTTTTTCTTTCGTTTTTCAACACCTTTCTTTTTCACTCTACCTTCGCAAGATTCAAGATTCTCGACATCATTGCAAAATCATCACAGATTTAAGCTTTTTATCCATGTTTTTGTCAAAAATCAGAAACTCTAGAGGTTATCTGAAGGCTAAATATGGCCCTCGTTAAGCTCCTATCGTCTGTTGAAAGCTCTGTCCCGCAATGAATGCAGAACCATTTACCATTCCGCAATTCAGCCGAGGGATGAAGGTAAAACTTGCGCCCAAAGCCTACACACGCCTCTTACTGCATTTTAGCGATAACCTTCTCATAAAATTGCTGCAGAGCTTCCACGATTATCGCTTCAACTGTTTTATTTGTTGAGGCAACCATTTTTCAACCAGCCTAAACAACTCGTCTGGAATTAAAATGTCCAACTCAACCATTTCATTTGCGCCTTCCATAGCTCACCCTCCTATTAAGCCCATAACTAGCTTCCAAAAAAGAATGTAGCAACTGGAAACATTGGAATTCTCATCAACACTGCCCCTTACGATTATACCTCAAGATCCTAATGGTAACTATCTTTACTAAAGGAATCTTTATTTTGAGAAAGTAATTCAAATATTATAGTGAACAAAGAAAAATTTTATATAAACAATGATTTGTTTAAAAATACATTGGAAGGTTTATGAGTATGAAGCGAAAAGGCTTTTCTGGAATAGTTTTGATGATGCTGTTAACAAGCATGTTAGCGTTGGCACTTAATATTCAACCAGCTAAGGCCTTAGGAGATGTTAAAATACTTTCCCATTCCAGCTTTTACGACAGTCTGAACAATTTATGGGTTGTTGGAGAAGTTGAGAATACCGGAGACATGGCAACGAAGTTTACGAAGATAACCGCAACATTCTTTGACTCATCAAATCAAGTCATCGCAATTAAGTCTGGATATTCAGAATTGGATGTTTTGCTTCCAGGAAGAAAATCTCCATTTAAAATTTTACTTACTGAAGGAGCAGGCGCATTAAATGTACATAATTATACCTTGAATGTTTCTTGGACCAATTACGCAGCTGGTATGGCATTAGGACTTGAAATATTGTCCAATAGTAGCTACATCGATGAATTCGGCTGGATGCATGTTACTGGTATAATTAAGAACAGAGGCGCTATAGGTGCGAGCTATGTTAAGGTTATTGCAACTTTTTATGATTCAGAGGGGATAGTTGTCGGGGAGGATTTTGCTTACGCTGAACCATCATACTTATCACCTAACCAGACAGGCACATTTGACATTGAATTGATCTATACACAGCAAGTCATTAAAGTTGCAAGATACAGTTTGACAGCAGAATCACACGAGTATGCATTAATACCGGAGATTCCATCATTCCTTATTCTACTATCATTCATGGCAGCAACACTCCTAACAGTTAGAGCCTACAGAAGAAAACGAAGCAACGGTTCTAAGCTTGATGTTTCTTCTTCTAAAATTCAATTAACCCTTTGAGGAATTTCAGCTTAAAAATTTCAACTGCAGAAATTTTGACGGAAAATTTTTAACCCCTAAAATTCGCCTCTTTTCCGGCTTCTTTGCTGTTCAAGGCTTGTTTTTTTCCATTAACTTCAAACCATAAGACTTATTAAGAATAATGCTAAGTAAAATACTAGGTATAAAATGGCGTTAAAGGCTCTGGGCAAATTTAGAAAGGAAAGGAAAAGTAACACAGGAGTAATATTTGTTCCAGCAATTATTGTTGTTGATAGCGCCTTCCCTTTAAAAGAAGGAAGAGTTGAAATAGAGATAAAGGGAAAAGAACTGATTATCCGACAAATGAAGGGATAATTTTGGTGTTACACCCTAAAAAATCAAGAAATAAAAACCAAAACTTGGTAGCTTTTAGAATTCCAATCCCTTTAAGTGTAACACTTAAAAGAATGGGTGTAAATCCAAAGGAACTCTGTTTAAAAGCTCTAATTCAATTTGCTGAGAAAAATCAAGATAAAATCGAAAATAAGGGAGGTATCGGAACCGTAGGTTCTGATTTAATGGTAGCCCGGGGGAGATTCGAACTCCCGTCAGGGGCTCCAGAGGCCCCCATGCTTGACCGCTACACCACCGGGCTTCTATGATGCCTACGCTATTCAGCA
>CALJDG010000018.1 GCA_938023865.1 uncultured archaeon
CCTATAATTTTGAGGAGAAAAAGCGTATAGTGAAGCACTTGGCTGGGATAGAACAATAGGCTGAGATTCTCGAAGGGTTTTTGAAGTTTTTGATATGCGAAGGTGCAACGACTAGAACAATGTTACGATAAAATTTAAATAGTTTAAAAATTTTTTATAACTCGGAGGAAGGAAGAGAATGAATAAGAAAGCAATTTTGATGGCTGTTCTACTGCTATTAGCGCCATTATTGAGCATTGGGGCTGTCGCTATACGGCCTGCTAAGGCTGTTGAAACATTGAAGGTTGGAGTTATAGGTCCATATAATCTTCCGCAGTGGCATAAACATTTGGGCGGGATGGAGGGTGGCGCTTTACTGGCTATGATGGATGGGCTTGGCTTAATAAACGTTGGCGGAACACAGTATCAGATCGAACTTGTCTTTGCAAATGAACATGCATATCCATTAGATGAGCAGGCAGCGTATGATGAGGCTTATAGTTTATGCGAGCAAGGCTGCAAGTTCATCATTGGAGGGTTCAGAACAGAAGTTACATGGAAAATTATTGAGGCTGTCAAAGATTGGAACGACGCAAATCCAGGAGAGGAGGTAATTTACCTCATAAACGGAGCGTCTACAGATGAGCTTATAAGCCAAACAGTTGGAGTGAACTATGAGGCGTATAAGTGGCTTTTCAGAATAAACCCAATAAACTCAACGATGCTTGGCCGAAATGTGTTCGGCTATCTAGCTGGTTACTTCATACCAAAGAGATTACTTCCCATGTATGGGCCGCCCGTAAAAGTTGGCTGCCTAACCGAAGACCTTGCATGGACTGCAGGCATATGCTTCTATGTAATGAATATTCTGCCAACACTATTCCCGGCAGGCATGGTGCAATCTGTCTACTGTGGAAGATCACCAGCCGGTACAGTAAACTTTGTACCATTCCTAGATGCTGCTAAAAATGCCGGTGTACAGGTATTAGTTATTGCTTACACATTGCCAGACGCCATACAATTAGTTAAACAATGGAGGGCAGGGCAATATAAATTCATGCTTCTTGGAATCGATGTATTCGCACAGCAAGGAGTCTACCCAACACAGACTGAGGGAGCATGCGAATATATGATTATCGAGGACTTCTCCGGAACAAGAACGCCAATCACACCTCTAGCTGTACCATTCTGGGACCATTTTGTAGGAAACTTTAGCTCATGGCCAATCTACACTGCGTGGGGCGCCTACAACGGCTTCATAATCCTCAAAAAAGCCCTAGAAACAGCTGGAACACTAAACCCAGCCACTGTGATTAGCACTCTTGAAGCGCAGGAAACACTGGTTTTAAACGGCAAAGCCAAATTCACATCAACACACGACGTATACAGTAACGAGTACGGCGCAACATGGCAGCAGGGATACACAAGGGCCATGATGGTGCAGTGGATAAACACCGGCAACCCAGCTAATTCCTATCCATACACTCATGGATTCATCAAACAAGTAGTATGCCCAATCGATCAGCCCTATTCGAGGAGAGCGCTTTACCCGCCGTGGATACATCCCCTAGGCGATGTAGACTTAAACTTTGATGGAAAAGTTGACATCTTCGACATAGTCCAAGTAGGCCTATCCTTCGGCAGCGAAGCTGGACAACCAGAATATAACATAGAAGCAGACGTAGATGTAAACGGTGGAATAGACATATTCGACTGTGTAAAAATCGCCCTTAAATTTGGAGAAGAAGTTAAACCATGGCCACCAGCATAACCGCCTAAACAACCTCCCTTTTTTTATATAAAAGAAAATTTTAAAAGTAAATTAAAGTAATTGATAGAAATCTGTGAGGCTAGAAAAATGATAGAGCCAATATTAATCTTCGGCCTAATACACGGCCTAATCTACGCTCTTGTCGGATTAGGTTTCACTTTGGCCTATGGAATTTCAGGAATAGTAAACCTATTCCACGGCATCTCTTTTGTTATAGGTGCATATTTGTACGGAATCTTCTTAGACTACCTTTCTCCAACTTTCTCATATTTATCACCTATACCCGCAATTATATTATCTTGCATAGCAACAGGATTAATTGGAAGCATATTTTATAGGATAACCCTTCACCAATTACTAGGCGACGAAGTTGGCGTATTAATGACCTCCATACTTGGGTGCGTAATACTTCAACAGCTTATCCTCTTAACCCTTGGACGTGAGGCTGCAATACTGCAATTTTCAATAAAACCACTAATATCGGGGCAAGTAAGGCTATTAAATACGGACGCGCCTGCCGGTCAGACCTTAGCAGCCCTAATCTCCATAATAGCATTCGCAGTTCTAGCAATATTTATTTCCAAAACAAAAATTGGAAGAGCTATGAGAGCCCTATCCCAAGATCTTGAATCTGCCATGTTAATGGGAGTAAGTACGGAGAAAACATACATACTGACAACCATGATTTCGGCAGGTTTGGCCAGTTTGGCAGGCATTTTGTACGCATCAACAATAACGCAAGGTGTAAGATCGTTCTTCTGGATTCAAGCCCTTGCAATTTCATTTACAGTGGTTATTCTCGGCGGACTTGGAAGCATTAAAGGCTCCATACTAGGAGGTCTAATTTATGGAATTGCAGAGAGTGCTGCAGTAAGATTACTTCCAAGAGGAGGAGCGTTGCAGCAATCAATTCCATTTATTGTGATAATTCTTGCACTCTTAATTATGCCGAAGGGATTATTTGGAAAACGGATCGAAATGGAGTGAAAAACCATGCCATTCAACGCGGTTATCAAATATTTTCGGAAAGCATATACAAGCTTTGCCAGCCACATCTATGACATCCCCCCAAGAATGTTAGCATTTCTGATTCTCATAAACCTCGCATTAATTCCATACCTTATCCCCTTAGGACCACTAACACGAAACCTCAGAATTTTAACAGAAGCAAATTTACTTGCAATCTTAGCCGTCAGCTGGGACTTGCTGGTCGGCCGAACAGGGCAAATAAGCCTAGGCCACGCGCTTTTCTTCGGAATTGGAGCTTACGGAACAGCAATCTTGTATAAATATCTCAGCTGGCCAATTTGGGTTACAATACCAGTAAGTGTTGTGGCAGGTGCAGCTATAGCATTAATTATTGGAGTCCCATGTCTAAGATTAAAAGGACCCTACCTGGCCCTTCTAACCATGGCTTTACCAATAGCAGTTGTTGGTTTTATCATTTATTTCTTTCCGTATGAACTTGGGCAGACAGGATACATACGACTCCCAAGGATTTTCGAACCATCCTTCTTCCCTACTAGAGAACTGAAGATGTATGGTCCATACATTGCAAATTATTATCTTTCCTTAGCTTTAATGACTATATCCTCAGTGATAATTTACAAAGTGGCAACATCCAAAACAGGAATTGTTTTTATCTCCATTTTAGATGATGAGTTAGGGACTAAAGCTTGCGGAATTAATGTCACAAAATATAAGCTTTTATCTCTAACCATTAGCGGGTTGTTTGGAAGTTTAGCTGGCGCATTTTACGCCCATATGGTTGCAAGTGCAGCGCATACACGTTTATTTTTAGACGTCGAAGCTTCTCTACCCATGATATTCTCATTTATTCCCATAGTGGCCACAATTTTAGGAGGAATAGGAACAATTTATGGTCCTATTTTAGGAGTGTACATATACATTCTGCTTGAAGATCTTGTGTTCCCACAAATATTTAATTATTTAACAAATTTCGGAATAAAGGTTGATCCAGGTATGCAAATTCCTATAACATTAGCTGTTTTCATATCTATTGTTGTATTATTAATTGTTAAATGGCCGCGTGGAATTGCAAGAGCTATAGTCGAGAAACTTGAAGATTTGGAAGAGCCGCGGGAAGTAGAAGAGATACTTAAAGGAAAAACTAAGGGTGGAGAAAAAGTTAGGGGCTTTTAAAAATGCACCTTTTGGAAGCTCAGAATCTTACAAAACGCTTCGGGGGCTTAATAGCCGTTAACAACGTGAGTTTCCATGTCGACGAGGGCGAAATAGTTGGCATCATAGGGCCTAACGGAGCTGGAAAAACAACACTGTTCAACCTTATAACAGGCTATTTGAAACCTGACTCCGGAAAAGTTTTCCTAAGAGGAGAGGATATAACTGGGCTTCCGCCCAACAAGATTGCTAACAAGGGCTTGGCTCGAACATTTCAGATTGTCAGACCCTTTAGGCATTTGCCCACAATAGCCAACGTGCTTGTGGCATTGCAATCTTATCGCGGTAAAAGAAGAATTGAATGGATTAAAACTCCTGAGAGAAAGGCGATGGAAATGCTTGAAGACGTTGGCTTGTCAGACGTGGCATTAGAGCCTGCAGAAAACCTGTCCCATGGAGATCTAAAACGTTTAGAAATGGCAAGAGCCATGGCATTAGAGCCTGAAATAGTCCTTCTAGACGAGCCCTTTGGAGGCTTAAACCCTGTTGAAACAGAATACATGATAAAATCCCTTCAAAGAATTCACCTAGATGGCCACACAATTGTAATAGTTGAACATAAACTTCAGGCCCTTATGCGGCTGGTTAAAAAAGTAATAGTGATGCATAACGGCGAAATAATAGCTGAAGGAACGCCTAAAGAAGTAGCTGAAAACAAAAAAGTGATAGAGGTCTACCTTGGGAGGACTATCTGATGCTGGAAGTTAAAAAACTGACAGTCCACTACAACGGGGCAATGGCACTAAATGATGTAAGCATAAAAGTGGAAAAAGGAGAGTTCGTCGCTGTTGTAGGGCCCAACGGGGCTGGAAAAACAACACTTTTAAAGGCGGTTTCAGGAACCTTAAGGGAGCTGCAAAGGGTGAGAAGAGAAAAAGCCCGCTTATCTGGCGAAATAATATTTGAAGGCAAAAGGATAGACAACCTAAAACCATGGGCTATAGTTAAGATGGGAGTAATCCACTGCCCGGAAAGGAGGAGACTCTTCTCGGAGATGACAGTTTACGAGAATCTCATGATGGGAAGCTACCTAAAAAAAGATAAAGAAGAAGTCAAAAAGGACATTGAGCGCGTCTATCAGATATTCCCAATTTTAAAGGAAAGAAAGAACCAAATGGCTCAAACCCTCAGCGGCGGGGAAGGCCAAATGCTTGCTATTGCAAGAGCCCTCATGGCAAAACCAAAACTGTTAATGATAGATGAACCTTCCCTAGGCTTAGCCCCACTAGCTAAGCAAAAAGTTTTCGACAGTATAAAGGAGATATGGGACACAGGAGTAACAATACTTCTGGTCGAACAAGACGTAAGCATGGCCCTAAGCCTAGCCACAAGAGGATACGTCTTAACCCATGGAAGAATAGCCGCTCAAGGAACACCTCAAGAACTATTAAAAAATGAAGACCTGAGAGAAATGTATATAGGCGTATAAAAGGCTATCATAAATAAGCCTAAAAAGGAGAAAGTGATATGACAAAGAAATCTAAATCCGAGCAAGCCTTAGAAGAATACTTTAAAAGGCCATGGACAAAATGGTACCGTCCAGGCACCCCAGTAGACATAAATGTGCCAGAAGCAACCGTGATGGAAAAAGTTGAAGAAAACTATAAAAGATGGGCAGACAAGGTTGCAGTAGTCTTCTATGGAAGAAAGTTAAAGTTTAAGGAACTCCACGACGCCTTCCTAAGATTTGCAACAGCCCTATACGACTTAGGCATAAGAAAAGGAGATGTAGTAGCAATCTATTTACCAAACTCTCCCCAGTTCATAATCACCTATTTTGGCATTCTAAAGATAGGGGCAACAGCAACAACGGTAAGCCCCCTCTATACGCCACGCGAAATCGCCTACCAACTCAGAGACAGCGGAGCAAAAGCAATAGTCTGCCTCGACCTCCACTACGAGAAAGTTGAAAAAGCCCTAGAAGAGGCGCCATTAGAATATGTGATAATAACAAGCATAGAGGAATATCTGCCAGGTCGCCAAAGCTTAGCCGCAAGACTCGTTGGGAAACCGGTAACAGCCGAGGTAAAGAAGAGAGGCGAACTTCTATACTTCAAAGACCTGTTGGAAAAGTATCCTCCAAGCCCACCGGAAGTTAAAATTTCACCAGATGATGTGGCAGTTCTACCCTACACTGGAGGAACTACAGGTGACCCGAAAGGGGCAGTTTTAACCCATAAAAACATTGTTGCGTTGCAGGAACAAATGAAAGCCATGTTCCCAGACATAGAAGATGGAAAAGAATGCGCAATAGCAGCATTACCCTTCTACCACATTTATGGGCAATCAGTTATCATGCTGACAGGCGCCTTTCGCGGAGGCACAGGCATACTATTCGCTAAGCCTGAATTGGATGAGATGCTTGACGCCATTCAAGACTACAATGTAACTCTATTCTACGGGGTCCCAACACTCTACAAATATTTAGTTGATCACCCAAAAACTAAGAGGATAAACTGGAAGAAGATTAAATATCTGTTCTGCGGGGCTGACACCCTCCACGAGGCAACACGAAAACTATGGATCAAATTCACAGGACGCGAAATACATGAGGGTTACGGCCTAACCGAAACCACAGCGGTGTCTCATACGAACCCGCCGGGCAGAAATAAGCCTGGATCATTCGGCATTCCATTACCAGGCACATACGCGGCTGTTGCAGACCCGGACAAAAATGAGTTTCTGCCGCCTGGCGAGGTTGGTGAACTCGTTCTAAGCGGGCCACAAATATTGAGGGAGTACTTAAACAAGCCTGAAGAAAACGCGAAGTGCTTCTTTGAGGCTGGAGGCATGAGATGGTTCAGAACTGGCGATATGGTGAGAATGGACGAGGAGGGCTACTTCTACTTTGTTGAGAGAAAGAAGGATCTAATAAAGTATAAAGGGCTGTCAGTTTATGCACACGAGGTGGAAGAGGTATTATACCAGCATCCGAAGATAAAAGAGGCTGCCGTCATAGGCGTGCCAGATCCAGAGGTCGGCCAAAAAATTAAGGCAATAGTTGTTCCACACCCAGACTACAGAGGAAAACTCACAGAGGAAGAAGTTATAAAATGGTGTGAGGAAAAGCTCGCCCACTACAAGGTTCCAAAAATTATAGAGTTCAGAGGTGAAGTTCCAAAGACAGACGTTGGGAAAGTGGATCATAAAAGGCTTAGAGAGGAAATCTTCAAACTGCAAGGTGAAAAGATTTAATGCACCTTTATTCTCCTTTTTTAATTTTCGCCTCGAATTTTATGGCGAAATCTAGGGGCTGTTGAGGTTGAAAAGAATCTTTGAAACTTTAACTTTAAAAATTGCAAAAATTAAGAGGATCAAAAAATTCAGCCTTTCTAGAAGCACTTACATCAATTTGATTCAAGCTGGAATTGGGGTATCCATACTATTGGGAACCGTTATCAGCGCTTTAGGCTTTTATGGGCTTGCAACCGGGAAAGGCATAGTCTTTTCGGCCGGAGCTGGAACGATAAGCTTCGACCCAATTATATCAGGACTGCTGACAACCATAGCCGGCGTCATGTTGACGTTTGAGGGAATAGCCCTAATGAAGGCTAACCTACAAGTTTCGCGGCTTATAGTTTTTTCGATAACTCTTGGTTACTGCACCCTCAACATTCCGGCAATTCTCATAGGACTTGACTATAGTCTTGCAGCTGGCATCGCCTCAATAATTTTTGGCTACTTATGGCTGGTTACAATTCTGGCCTGGCTGCAAAGAGGCGAATAAAGCCATTTAAAAAGAAAAATGGGGTTTTAAAAGCCTTAAACAGTTTTTGCAACTGCAGCGCCTATACGTGCAAACTTCATGGCGTCTCCCATAGAGCCTTCAATCGTGTATTGTTTGGCAAAGTACGCCCTTGTAGGGTCTAGCTCGCGGGTCAGCATTTTATAGAAAACCTCTTCAGAACCTTTAAGTGTCACGTCCGGCTTTTCATGTTTGCCCTCATGGAAGGTTGCCACTCCATTTTCGAATTTTATGTAAAAATCGCCCTCCCCCTCAGCAATGAACTGTATAACTTTGTTCCATCCAGCCATCAAACTCTTTGCTTCCGCAACTTCATTAGCCCTTTTAGTAAACTCTTGATACCCGTCTTTTAACCTCCCCATTCCTAACCCTCCTATTTACAACTCTGCTGTGAAAATTTAAGCCTTTTCCAAAAATGCTGTTAAACTAGATATGTGTTTAAGCAAAGTTTCAAACATGTGAAACTTCAGAAACCTTAGTTTGGTAAAAAGCGGAAGGCGAAACAGCTTCAACGGAAACTGTTAGAATCATACTATCTTAACTTATAGCCCCACTTTTTGTTTATTGCCTCAAGCTTCTTCGAAAGCCTCTTGGCTCTGTCTTCCGCCTCCTCGAAAAGGACTGCCCACTCCCGCCTCTTCACAAGGTTTGTCAGTTTTTCAATGTTGGCTGGCACCTTTTCCATGGCGGCAACCCATTTCTTCGTCACAGCCTCATTTTCCGCCATGATTTCTAGGGCTTCTTCTGGACAGAACTCTACGCATTGGGGGCCTTCAGGCTTGTCCTTGCACAAGTCACAGACCAAAACAGAGGTTTTGTCTGGATGCAGCGAAATTCCACCGTAAGGGCAAGCCTGAATACACCATCCGCAGCGGTCGCATTTAGCCTCGTCAACGAGGATGAAGCCCTCCTCAGACTGGGTTAAGGCTTTTCTTGGACAAGCCCTAACGCATGGGGCATTCTCACAGAAGCGGCATGTTAAAGCCAAGTTGAAAGCTGGTGTTAAGCGTATAACCCTAATCCTAGACCTCAAAGGGTTCCAGAGAGGCTCATTCTTTTCTAAAACGCAAACGTACTCGCAGAGGCTGCAGCCCGTGCACTTGTCTGGATCAACAGCCACAAACTTTCTCTGAACAGCTCCAGCCATAAACGCCATCTCCATCAATTTCGAGTTAAATCCTTTCATGCAAAACCCATTATTATAATTTCCCTTCTCGATAATTCCAAATCAACATAATTAAAGCAAAACCTCAACTCTTCCGTTTAGCCAAACCCTATTTTTAGCGAAGCTCGCCGAGTAGGCGTAAATCTTCACCCCACGCTTATAGGCTTCGCGAAGGACCCTCCCAAATTTCGGGTCTGTCGCATCATTCACAGTAAACCGGTAAGCGTCGTCCCTTTGAACAATAAAAAGCACAGCAGCCCTATAACCATCCTTCAATGCTTTAATAAGCTCTAAAACGTGTCGCGCACCCCTCGCTGTTGGGGCATCTGGAAACATTGCAACACCATCACGGACAAGAGTGCAAGACTTGACCTCTAAAAGGCAAGGCTTCAGCCCAAACCCTTCAAGGAAGAAGTCAAACTTTGCCCGCCCATAAGAATATTCAGGCTTAATAACCGTATAGCCAAAAAACTCAGGCAAGTCCCCATTCTTCAAAGCTTCAAAAACAAGCTTATTAGGCACACGAGCATCAACAGAAACCACTCTGCCACCATGATAAACGCCAACAAGATCATAAACAGTTTTCCTAAAACCAGCAATCATCGCCTCCTTCAAGACGACCTTCACGCCGGAAAACAGTAGTTCACTGAGCCTTCCCGGATTAGGCAAAAAGCATTCAACAATTTCCCCATTAACTTCAACCAATGCTGAAAAACGGGTCAACCGCTTCTTAAAAACTCCTTCTATAATGTTCCCTTTAATTTCTAGGAAAGTTGTCAACTCATTCACAACTCGAATACGCACACCATTTGGGTTTTTAAACCTTACACACAAAATCTCTAGAGGGAGG
>CALJDG010000019.1 GCA_938023865.1 uncultured archaeon
GTTGTAGAAACCGTTGGCGGCGTAAAAACCCAGCATAACGTTTTGGAACAGATAGGCATAAATCCCATGGAAAAATTCGGTTTCAAAGTCGTAGAACCACTGTTGATGCTTTATAAGGAGCAAGTGCGGATGGTCGCCAGATATCTTGGTTTACCACCAGAAGTTTCTGAAAGGCAACCTTTTCCGGGTCCAGGCTTGTCGGTTCGGGTTGTGGGAGAAATCCGCCCAGAAAAGTTGGAAGCGCTGAAAAAGGCAACGACAATAGTTGAGGGCGCCTTAGCCGAACATAAGCCAAGCCAATACTTCGCCGCAATAATAGATGATGAGGAGGCGCCAGCAGAGCCATCAACGTTGCATGTGCAAGAAACAGCTGCACGGCTCTTAAACGTGCCATCTCGAAATGTCTACGTTAAGATTTTTAGAGACAGGGCCACTGGGGTGAAGAGCGGCGAGAGACGCTATGGAAAAATTGTCGGCATAAAGGTTGAAACAGCAGAGGGCAAAACTTACCAAACAGATATACCAAAACTTGTTGCTTTGCAGGCGAAGATAACTAGCGAAAACCCAACAATAACAAGGGTGCTCTACGCTGTTAAGGAAATGCCGGAGAAAAAGCCCTATATCATAAGCATAAGAGCCGTGCAGACCAAAGATTTCCTTATAGCGCAAGTCTCCCAGATACCATGGAAAACTTTAGGGAGGGCGGCGGATGGAATTATTGAAAAATGCCCTAACGTTTCAGCAGTTTACTATGACGCTACGCCTAAACCACCAGCCACCATTGAAATGGAGTAGTTTATTTACATCTCCTTTCTCTTCGGCTCATTGACCTTAAACACGACTATGAATAGAGCAATTATGTCCAGCGGAACACATAGTAGGAATGGCGCTATCGGGCTTAAATTTTCATATAGAATACCTCCTACAAAAGAACCTAAAGCGCTAGCAAGAATGTAAAGGGCACCAGTGCTTCCCATAACCCTGCCCCGCATCTCTTTTGGAACCATGTCTGCTTGTAGCGCTGCAGTGGCTGGGCCGAAAAGAACTGAGGCTATGGCGAAAAAAATGTAAACTGCGGTGAACATTAGAAAATCTCTGGATAGGACAAAGAAAACGGTCGTTGGCGTAAAAATCATGTGGGCTAGTATGAGGGCTTTCTTTCTCCCAAAAACATCTATGGCTTTCCCCAGAAAAAGCCCGATTGCAAGCATTGTCGCCAGATTTATTGTGTTCACCGCACCCCACTCAACATCGCTTAACCCAACAATTTGTAAGACGTAGAGGGAGCCAAAACGATAGAAGAAAGGGTCTGTAAACGCAATAATTAAAGTTGACATTAAAAGAAAAACTAAACTTTTTGGCATAAGCTTCCAAGAAGCGAAAACTTCCTTTGCAGAATCCCTAAAAGCTAAACCAAGCTCTCTTATGCTAATAGGCTTCGGCTCTTTTAATGTCTCTTTAAGGAAGATGTGACGCATTAAAGCGGCAACCAACCCAACGGCAAACACAACGGCATAAATTATACGCATCCCAAGGTCAATAGAAAAGCGGCTTATTATAGCTCCAGCAATTAAGGGCGAAAAAATCGAGGGTAGGAAGGGCAAAACTCTAAAGGCGGCGTACCCAAAACCACGTTTTTCTGGCGAAAGCGAGTCTGCCTCAACGGCTTCAAGAGCCGACTGATAGATTAAACATATGTTTGTGACAATCACTCCAACAACATAGAAAACCCAGTTGGGAGCTAAAATAAAAAAGATGTTTGCCACCACAACGCCATATGTCATTGTTACGATTATCTGCCTTCTGCCGTGCTTATCGGTTATGTAGCTTCCTGGAATGCGGACGAGGAATAAGATAAAAGAGCCTATGGCGCCAACAACACCAATTATTGCAGGTGTGGCTCCAAGGCTTTCCATGAACGGCGATTCAAAGGGCGATGCCAAAGCATAGCCAAAATTGAATAAGAGATAGCTTAGGAGCAGCACTAAGAAATTTCCTCGAATAAAGGCAAACTCTCGTTTAATTTTGCTCCACACTGGAAATCGCACTTCCAAAGTGTATTCAATAATATAAACTGCTCCAAAACCCTAAATAGCTGTGTCCGCCATTCTAGTGTGAATGGTTATGTTCCGCGTTAGAGTCAACAAAATTGAGTCGATTCGTGACATCGATGGCAACCTTGGGAAACGCATAGAACTTGTGGAAGAGCGCCCAATTCCCCAGTTTGCCATTAGACCTCAAACCGAAGAGGCAAAGGTTGTGCAGGACGTTCTTCAAGCCCTTCAGCAGCAACTGCCAATCTTTCCGGGACGTGTACAGTTTACGGTACCGAAAATCATCCTCTTCCTTACAGAACAGGAATATGAGAGTTTAGGCATAGACTTCGATGTTAACCAAGTTTATGAGATAACCCTTGGAAGTCAGTCCATAAAATTTAGGAAAAGCGTATAATTTCTCTCCTATCTTTTTTAAAGCCGAAAATTTCGGATGGAAAGAGAGAACAAACATTATGCTCCTTAAAGTTGTGAAAACTTTTTCTGCGCTGTTGTCGCTTTCATTGTCGCAGTAAAGCGTAACAGGCTCGTTTTCATCATCATTATAATAAATATAGATTGATGCCCTTTCGCCTTTAAATGGAACCACCTCAACTTCTAAATTCAATATTCTAGCAGTCTTCTCGACGGCGGTGCTCACTGCTTTCAGCCTTTCCATGCGAGTTTCCACGCTCGAAACGTAAACCAATAATTTCCCACGATTTTCTTCCAACAAGTTTAAGCCTCTAAAAACGCGGTTTGAGTTTACACGTTTTTGAAGCGAACGGTACAACGGAAAAACCGACCTGTGGGGAGAGTTAAGTTAAAGTGAGAGCTCGTAAAGTGCTGAAGATTGTAAAATTTCGGCATAAACTGGTGGACGTGCAACAATGAGGGTCAGAGCGCATGTATTTGTGAGTGGGCGCGTCCAAGGCGTGTTTTTTAGACATGAAACTAGGCATGAAGCTAGATTGCGCGGCATTAAGGGATGGGTTCGCAACCTTAAAGACGGAAGGGTTGAGGTCGTTTTTGAGGGCGAAGAAGAAGCCGTAAAAGAGCTTATAGACTTTTGTAAGCGTGGACCGCCAGGTGCAAAAGTAACGAAAGTAGAAGTGCTATGGGAAACCTATACGGGTGAGTTTCGGGACTTCGAAATAAAATATTAGCCTAATTTCTTTTTAGGTATGCGGAAATGGCTGTCTTTTCCAGCGCTCACGTAGTCTCCGCCGACGCCGCGGGCTATTTGGGCTATTTTTGCAAAGTTTTCCGCGCCAAGGTATTGGCGGGGAGTAATTTTGATGTATTCGCCTTTATCCTCAAAGTTTAAAAGTCCTTCTAAATCTTCTGGGAACATCATTTTAACATCATCAATGTTTAGGGGTTTCTGTACTAGCGGGGCTTCTATCGTCGGAGTTGTAGGTGCTGTTGGTGGGGCAAGTTGTGAAACAGCTATTGATCTCAGCGAGGCTGAAACTATTCTTAGATCTTCTGCTATGTTGTTTAAGATTACTAGGAGTTCGTCCACTTTTTCCGCGAGTTTTTCGATGCGCTCTTTCTCCACGCTCATGAACAGGTTCACGCTCTTCAATGCTTAATACCCTTATAGCCGTATTTAATTATTGTCTGTGAAAGCCACTATAGCACTAAATGAAGGGGCAGTCCACCTTTGATTAAGATTGATGGAAGCCAAAAAAGCGGAAGCGGAACCATCCTAAGGCTTTCGGTAGCCCTAGCCTCCATTCTTAACCAGCCCCTCCATATATACAACATACGTCAAAACAGACCGCAACCCGGCTTAAGACCGCAGCATTTGGAGGCAGTTTTGACAGCGGCGAAACTCTGCAACGCAGAAGTTAAAGGCGCGGTTTTAGGCTCTCGGGAACTTTGGTTCACACCTAAGGAGATTAAAGGCGGTGATTTTGAGGCTGAAATTGGCACCGCTGGAAGTATACCAATGCTTATTATGACTGTTTTGCCCATCTGCATCTTCGCAGAAAAAAGCATCCGTCTCAATGTTTTAAGAGGTGGAACAGACGTTTCCCATTCGCCGACGATAAACTATATGCGGTTTGTTTTTCTTCCAATTTTGAGACGGATGGGAATGGATGCCGAAATAACAGTGCACAAGTACGGTTACTATCCAAAAGGCATGGGAGAGGTTACACTAAAAGTTGAGCCTACTGAGGAGCTTAAACCCCTATGCCTAGAGGATTTTGGCAAACTAGAAATCGTCAGAGGCGTTTCAGTCTGCACCTTTTTGGCAGATAGGCGAGTGGCTGAACGACAAGCAACAACTGCAAAAACCCACCTCCAAAGATACGGCTTAAAGGCTGATGTTCAGATAGTGAATGACAGGTCTAATCCGCTTCAGAAGGGTAGTTCCCTAGTGCTTTGGGCTGAAACTGATAGGGGAGCGGTGCTTGGCGCAGATTCTATTGGGGAACTTGGGAAAACAAGTGAGTCTGTCGGAGTTGAAGCTGCGGAAAAGCTTTACACTGAAATTTCTTCTAAGGCGACTGTTGACGTTCATTTGGCCGATATGATCATTCCATATGTGGCTTTGGCTAGGGGTAAGTCGACATACCTAACAAGAGCCCTTTCAGACCATTTGGAAACGAACATTTGGCTTGCCGAAACCCTCCTTCACGTAAAATTCAATGTTAAGCGTGTTAATGGGCTTTACAAGGTTGAGAAGGTTAGATAGCCTTGAGAGCCAAGATTAGAGGAATATACACAACAGCATTGACAAAATTGCTCTTGGAAAACGGATTCCAAATAGTTCAGCCATCTCAGACCATAAAGACGCGGTTTGGTATACCCGATAACATCGAGCCATCAGACTTGAAAATAAAAGATAGGCATGATCTTCAGGGAGTGGTAGCACTTGGCACGCCAGAAGCCATAAAAGCCCTTCACGCAATTCTGCACTCTTCGCTTGAAGATGCCATAATAAGAAAGTGGAGTGTAAGCGTGGACGGCATATATAATGGCGCCATAATAAACGAAAACGATGATGCAGTTCAAGTCAAAATAAGAGAAGACGTTGTTGGAGTGCTTCCTAAACATGAAGTTCAAGGCGAAAGCCAAAACAAAAATGCCATACTAGTTCAAGTTTTGAGAAAACGTATCGGTAAGAAAACCCCCATTTTAACAACTCAGCTTAAAGTTGTTGGAAACTACGCCATATTGGCGAAGAAGAGCAAAGGCGGCGTGAGCCTAAAAATTAAGGACATAAGCAAGAGGGCTGAGCTTTATGCGCTTGGAAAACAGTTGTCGCCCGAGGGTTGGGGTATAATTTGGCGTGAGCCGGCCGCTCACACGCCAAAAAATGTTTTGGAGAATGAAGTGGCGAGTCTCTGCAAGAAGGCTAAAGCCTTAACCGGGGCCACTTATCTGTCTGACGCGCCAGCCCTACTTGTTGAAGGCTTGTATTTTATAGATGTTGAGTTCCCAAGCCTTTCAAAAGCGAAATTAGACGCGTTAAGGGCTACTGTTTCGCCAACCCTTGAGGGGCATCACTTTTATAAAAGCTGCGGTGGCAACGTTTCATTAGCCCTAGAAATGGCTGAAAAGCTCCTAGAGAAGGGACGAAGCAAAAGCGAAGTTAAAGAACTTCTAAAAATGCAGGTGCACCCTGAACTTCCAGAAGTGGGTTCAACGGTTGATGTCGAACACGTTAAGCTCAACGGCAGGGTCTTACGCCTAGGACAGGCGATAATAGAAGTCATAAACAGCAAAGAACTAAGATACAGCAGAACCATTAGGACAGACGGCTTTTACGACGGGTTAGATGTCGCCAAAGAAGCTGGCGACAGAGCTATAAGCGAAACAAAGCTTGGCGAATGGTACATAATCACTAATTACTTCTCGAAGGATAAGCTGTGGAAGGGCGCCTACATAAACATAAACACGCCTGTGGAAATTTACCCATTCGAGGTGCGCTACATAGACTTAGAGGTGGATGTTTGCATACGCCCAGATGGCGAAACAAAAGTTTTGGATATGGAAAAGCTTGAAAAAGCCTCAGAAAAAGGCATGGTAAGCGAAGCGCTTTTTGAAAAAGTTAAAGATGTTGTCGCAGCGGTGACTGAAAAAGGTTTCATTGAAAAGTTCTCGGCTAAATTTATTTAGCTTTCCAACACTTATTTTCCAGCCAAGAGTGGAAAGTTGAAAGCTGAACTCGTCCTAAAGGACCTAAAGGCCCATGTAAAAGGCACCATCGCGGAGTGCTGCCTAGCCATAGAAAATGGCAAGATAACAAAAATTGGAAAGGAACCCAAGATGCCAAAGGCTGACACTGAAATCAGCCTTAAAGGGTTTCTTGTTTTGCCAGGCCTGATTGACGTTCATGTACACCTAAGGGATGAGGAGAAAGCCTACAAAGAAGAGTTTTACACTGGCACCGCGGCAGCTGCTGTGGGTGGCTTTACAACAGTTTTAGACATGCCCAACAACAGCCCAGTCACTATGAGCGCTGAAACCTTAAAAAATAGAATGGAGAAAGCTGAGGAAAAGATTTTGGTTAATGTTGGCTTCTATTGCGAATTTCCAAAATGCTTAGGCGAAATAGACGAGATAATTGACGCCGGCGCAGTGGCATTCAAGCTTTTCTTAAGCGAAAAAGTGGGCGGATTAAACATAGAAGATGACACAGCACTCGCAAAAGCCTTCCAAAAAGTGGCTTCAAGAACTCCGATTGCAGTACACGCCGAAGACAAAAGCACGATTAAAAGAGTTGAAGAAAGGCTTAAACGGGAAGGAAAAAAGGATATAGGAGCTTTTCTGAAGGCTCACTCTGAAAAGGCAGAATTCGAAGCCGTGAAACGTGTGCTAAAAATAGTGGAAAAGACAAGGGCGCGGGTACACTTCTGCCATATAAGTACAAAAAAGGGCTTAAGCCTAGTGGTCAAAGCAAAAAAGGCTGGGCTACCAGTAACATGTGAGGTTACACCACACCATCTTTTTCTGTCCGACGATGATTTGAGACGGTTGGGAACATTGGCTCTTACCATGCCACCGCTCCGAAGTAAAAGTCAAAACAAAGCTTTATGGAAAGGCTTGAACGACGGTTGGATTAACGTGGTTGGCTCAGATCACGCGCCCCACGCTTTGGAAGAGAAAAACGCTGATAGCATCTGGGATGTCAAGGTCGGAATTCCCGGACTTGAAACCACCCTTCCATTACTGCTTACAGAGGTAAATGCTGGAAGGCTTAACATAGCTGATGTTGTAAGGCTTATGGGCGAGAATCCATCAAGAATTTTTGGGTTAGAAGGTTTTGGAAGCCTAAAGGAGGGTTTTAGAGCCGACCTGATAATTGTTGACTTGAAAAGAGAGCTTCGAATAAACGCCTCACGTTTTCATTCTAAAGCCAAGTTTTCACCCTTTAACGGTAGAGTTGCCAAAGGTGTTGTTGTCAAAACTTTTGTAAGCGGACAACTAGTTATGGATGAGGGTGAAATAGTAGCTAAACCAGGATGCGGAAAAATAATCAAGTATGAAGCAAAAACTAGGGAGTGAACTAGCCTTGAAATTCGTTGTCGATGGGATGCTTGGCAAACTCACCCGCTGGCTAAGGATGCTGGGACACAATGTGGAATACTCAAACAAGCTGGACGATGTGCATCTAATTGCCATAGCAAAAAAAGAAAAACGGATACTTCTAACAAGGGATTTGCAGCTTTATCAGCAAGCCATAGCAAAAGGAGTTCAAGCCTTCTATGTGGAGGGAAAAACGGAAGCTGAAAAGCTGGCGCAACTTGCCAAGAAATTCGGTATAAGCCTAGACATCGAAATGGCAATTTCGAGATGTCCAAAATGCAATGCGCAAGTGAAGCCAGCACGTAAGGAAAACGTTAAGAACAAGGTTGAAAAAACAACATTTGCCTATTATAACGAGTTTTGGCAATGTCCAAAATGTGGGCAAGTCTATTGGCAAGGAGCCCACTGGACAAGAATTAGAAAAACCCTTGAAATGGCAAAAGAGCTTGCAAAAGCAGAAATGAAATAAAAAAGGTTTTACTTCTTCTTTTCTCCTTCTAGAAGCCACTTAAGTGGAATATCCTGATAGGTGCCGTCCGGAAGTGTCCGCCTAATCGTTATGGGCAGTATACCAGCCTCAAGCTCTTTTAGGGCTATATCTATTGGACTCGAGTAGCCTTCCGAAACATCAACGAGGATTGGGGCTCCCATGGATATTTGGAGGGCTCTTGCCCCAACCACTCTTGCTTTCTCGAAGCGGGTGAGTCTTGGAGGGCCAATTAAGATTTTTCTCTCTCTTTCAGACGTGTTCTAACTCCCCAGCGTCTTAGTATTCGCCTTCGGGTGGACCCTTAGGCGGCATTGGGGGAGTTTTTGCCTTTCCAGCGGCTATGACGTCGTCAATTTTCAGAATCATTGATGCTGCTTCAGTAGCAGACTTGACCACCTGTTTCTTAACGGATATAGGCTCGAAGACTCCGGCTTCCCGCATATCTTGAACTTTTCCAGAGTGCACCTCTATTCCGGCCCATGTTTCGCCTTTCTCGTGTTTAGCTCTTAGCTCTGAGAGTATGTCTATTGGGTCTAAGCCAGCGTTCTCTGTAAGCGTTCCAGGGATAGCCTCCAAGGCTTCTGCAAAACTTTTAACGGCTAATTGTTCCCTTCCAGGAAGAGTTTCAGCATACTTCTTTAAGGCTTTGGCGATTTCTAGTTCGGGTGAGCCTCCTCCAGCTAAAACTTTTGGTTCTTCGACGATGTCGCGGACAACGCATAGGGCATCATGCACTGAACGTTCAGCCTCTTCTACTACGCGTTCTGTTGCCCCCCTTATGAGGATGGTGACCGACCTCGGATGTTTACATCCCTCAACAAAGGTCATTTTGTCGTCGCCGATTTTTCGCTCTTCCACGAGGCTTGCAAAACCTAAGTCTGCAGCACTCACGTCATCCAAGTTAGTTATTATTTTGCCCCCCGTGGCTTTTGCGAGTTTCTCCATGTCTGACTTTTTGATGCGACGCACCGCCAAGATGCCTTTTCTAGCTAGGAAGTGTTGTGCCATGTCGTCTATGCCCTTCTGGCATAGCACGACATTAGCGCCTATGGCGGCGAGCTTTTCCACCATATCCTTGAGCATGGCTTCCTCCTGTCTTAGAAAGGCGTCCATCTGTTCGGGGCTCTCAATGTTTATTTTAGCATCAAACTCCGTCTTTTCAATTTCTAGTGGACAGTCTAGCAAGGCGATTTTTGCGTTTTCTACACGTTTTGGCATTCCTGAGTGGACGACTTCTTTGTCTAGGACTACGCCGTTAACGAGCATTGTGTCCCTAACTGATTCGCCTGGCTTCTTTTCAACTTTGACGTCGTCTACGTCCACCTTGTATTTACCGTCTCCCCTCTCTGCAACTTGGAGAATTGCCCTTACAGCCAAATCGGCAAGGTATTCTCTATGTTCTGCAACTAGCTTGCTCGCCATGGAAGTCATGGCAGTCTTCCGCAAATACTCCTGGGAGTTTAGGTCTACTGGTATGGCTATCTTCTCTAAAACTTCAAGGGACTTTTCCAAGGCCTTCTTATAACCATCAATTATAATTGTTGGGTGAATATTCTTGCCAATAAGCTCCTCTGCCTTTGCGAGAAGCTCTCCGGCCAAAATAACGGCTGTTGTCGTGCCGTCGCCAGCCTCATTGTCCTGAGTTTTGGCTACTTCAACCATCATTTTGGCGGCTGGGTGCTGAACATCCATCTCATCTAAAATTGTGCGACCGTCGCTGGTTATTGTGACGTCGCCGAAACTGTCCACAAGCATCTTATCCATACCTTTTGGACCGAGGGAGCTCTTCACTGTTTCGGCTATTATGCGGGCAGCCATAATGTTTGTGTGTTGGGCTTCCCTACCTCTTGAACGGCTTGAGCCTTCCTTTAATATGAGAACTGGGACTCCAGCTGATGCGGGTGATGACAAATCAAACAACCCCCTAACGCGTCACAATGAGAAACAGCATTACAATATAAATTTTTCCTTAACTGCGCCCAATTAACCACGTCCAAATCAAGTGCACCACCCAGCGTTTCACTATGATATTTAAAGCAGGTTCTATTAGTGTCTCCTAACAGAATTAAACAGTGCGTAGGCCTTCTAGCCTTAATCCTCAAATTCACCTTGTCCAAAGCCTTAACCTTTTTATTATATACTTTTACAAGGTCATTAACTTTAACAGCAAAATCCTTGTCCCCAGTCATCTCATAGTTAAGCAATAAGCCTATGAACACAAACTTACTATATTATAGAAAAGGAGAGTGGACCGGAAGATACTCATCATTAATACTGATGTTAGGGTTTGCATGCGTAAAGAAATGTTAGAAGCTATTTTATGTCAAGCGAGAAGGCTGCATCCAAGGGAAACTATTTTCCTTCTTCGAGGAAAAATGCATGGAAGCATCATCGAAATATCTGAGCTTGTTGTTCCGCCGCTCGTCACTTATGGGTATGGATTTGCAAATATTCCAACTTACTTGCTACCGATGGACTTTTCCATAGTTGGGACGGTGCATTCGCATCCTTCTGGAAACTTGTCACCTTCGCCAGCCGACCTAAATAATTTCTTGGGAAGAATACTGATGATTGTGGCGTATCCCTATAAAAACAGTGAATATGCCGCAGTGTATAATTGCAAAGGTGAAAAATTAACATTTAAAATAGTATAATGCACGATTGATTCTTTTTAAATACATGTTTCCGGCTAGAAATGGATGGTGGGATAGTGGTAGTTCAGAATTTAGAAGAGCCAAGCATTGGCGAAGTTTTAGGCTGGGCTCTGCCGAGCGCTGAAGAAGTTTTAACTTTGCCAGTTGAGGAGCTTCTTTTGCGTTTGAAGTCTTCGATGGATGGGCTTTCTTCTGAGGAGGTGGAAAGGCGTCTTAAAGTTTTTGGCTATAACGAGCTTGCAAGGAGAAAGAAGAGGGCAGCCATCATTGATTTTCTCCTTCATTTCAAGAGTCCATTAGTAATAATTCTTCTCGTCGCTGGGTTGATTTCTGGCTTTTTTGGAGAAGTTGCTAACGCAGCCATCATATTTGCTATAGTGACGTTCAGCGTAGTCTTGGACTTTTATCAAGAATCTAAGGCAGAAAGGGCAGCTGAAATGTTAAAGCAGAAGGTGGCGACAACAGCCACTGTTTTGAGGGATGGAGTTAAAAGGGAGGTTGGGCTTGCGGAGATCGTTCCTGGGGACATCATATTCCTTTCAGCAGGCGACATTGTGCCTGCGGATGCCCGAGTTATAAGTGCAAAAGATTTATTCGTGAACCAATCTGTATTGACTGGTGAATCTTTTCCTGTTGAGAAGACTGGTTTGTCGCTGAAATCTTATGACCCGTCGATAACGGAGTGGAGCAACTATCTTTTTATGGGCACTTCTGTTGTGAGTGGGACAGCAACTGCTGTTGTCGTGAAAACTGGTAGCCTAACAGAGTATGGGAAAATTGCTGGAAAGCTTGTAGAAAGAGAGGTTGAAACGGAGTTCCAAAGGGGTATTCGAAGTTTTGGTTACATGATAATGCAAGTAACTTTTCTGCTAGTCATATTCGTGTTCTTCATTAATGCCCTTTACATGCGAAGCGTGCTTGATTCACTTCTTTTCGCTGTGGCTTTGGCTGTGGGCTTAACGCCGGAACTTCTACCAATGATAATTTCAGTAAACCTGTCTAAAGGAGCAGTGTCGATGGCTAAGAAGGGCGTGATTGTGAAACGCTTAGCAGCAATACAAGATTTTGGGAGTATGGATGTTCTATGCACGGACAAAACTGGAACTTTGACGGAAAACCGAATAAAGCTTGTTTTACATGTGGACCTTAACGGCGATGAAAACGATAAGGTTCTGCTTTATTCCTACCTCAACAGCCACTACCAAACTGGAATTAAAAGCCCCTTAGACAAGGCTATACTAAGATTTAGAGAGGTAGATATTAAAGATTATAAGAAAATTGATGAAGTGCCTTTTGATTTTGTTCGTAGAAGGCTCTCAATAGTTGTTGAATATCAGAATCAACGGTTCATGATCACGAAGGGGGCTCCAGAAGAGATTGTCAAGATTTGCTCCTTTTATGAGGTTGGAGAGGTTATAGCCGACATAACCGATGAAGTGCGCAGAAAAATTGAGCAGAAATACGTTGAGCTTAGTGCTGAAGGCTATAGGGTTTTAGCCGTAGCCTACAAGCGTTTAAGAGAGGACAAGCCAATCTATACGGCAAATGACGAGAACGAAATGGTGTTTTTAGGATTCGTAGCTTTTCTCGATCCTCCTAAAGAAACAGCGAGAGAAGCCCTGCAGCTTCTGAAAAATGCCGGCATAGAGCTGAAAATTCTCACAGGCGACAATGAACTGGTAACAAGGAAGGTTTGCGAGCACCTCGGCTTTGATATTAAAGGAATAGCCACTGGAAGCGAGATTGCCCAAATGCATGATGACGCCCTTACAAGAGTAGTTGAGGAGGCCAACATGTTCTGCAGGGTTACACCAGCCCAGAAAGACAGAATAATGAACGCTTTAAAAAACAATGGGCATGTTGTTGGTTTTCTAGGGGATGGGATTAATGATGCGCCATCCTTAAAAAGCGCGGACGTTGGCATATCTGTGGAAAACGCTGTTGACGTTGCAAGGGAATCTGCTGACATAATTCTTTTGCAGAATGATTTGAGAGTGCTTCATGACGGTGTTTTAGAGGGTAGGAAAACCTTCGGCAACACTATGAAGTATATCATGATGGGTGTGAGCTCAAACTTTGGAAACATGTTCAGTGTTGCTGGCGCATCATTGTTTCTGCCCTTCCTGCCCATGCTACCCATACAGATACTGCTTAACAATCTGCTCTACGACTTTTCACAGTCGACAATACCCACAGACGAGGTTGACCAAGAATACATTGAAAAGCCTAAAAGGTGGGACATACATTTTATTAGACGGTTCATGGTGTGCCTTGGTCCCGTCAGCTCCATCTTCGACTTTATAACATTCTTTATAATGCTTTTCATCTTTAACGCTTCTGAGCCTTTGTTCCAAACTGCGTGGTTCATCGAATCACTAATTTCACAGACTCTTGTAATCTTTGCCATTAGAACAAAAAGGTCGCCCTTCTGGAAAAGCAAGCCAAGCCGACTATTACTCCTGGGCAGCATAGCAATAATAATATTCGCATTGATAATTCCATACATTCCTTTGGGAGAAATTTTCAGATTCGTCAGGCCGCCGGCAACCTTCTTCATAGCCCTGGCCGCGGTTCTCGGCGCCTATGTAGCGCTGGCTGAAATCATCAAAAGCTGGTTTTACAGAAGGTATGGCTACCGCTTAGAACAAACTCTTATTCCACCTAAAAAGATTGGAATATACCTCACCAAGACTGCGAAGCTCATTCAAAATGTCATAGCCACCATATGTTTACACCCAGAAGATGAAATAACAGTTGACTCTCTCCTAAAAGACTTAGAAAAAATCATGGAATACCCACCTGATTACGATCAAATAGGCCACACAATTGTATACCTAAAACGTGCAAGGCTCATAAGCTTCGAATGGCACCAAAGAAAAATTAAACGGGAAAAACCACTAAAAGAATACGTGACAAAACAGCTAATGGCCAGCGAGCTATGGCCAAAAATAGCCCAAGACTGGAATAAAATCAGCAGAACCATCAAAGAAAAATACGGAAAAGTAAACTCGGAATACCAAGAACTCCTACTTCGAAAAAGTCCCCAGAATAGTCCCTAAAACGTGCAAACTCCATTCTTTTGGTCATCCTAACAGAAGGCTTCTCAATCTTTCATGTAGGCTAATGTTTTAGCTTGGTTTTATGGATGTTTTCAGTCCTGTTCCAGTAAGGATTATTACTGTTTTCTTTTTTCGTGGTTTTGCTTCTTTCCTTGGTTGTTTTTGGTAGGCTGCATAGGCCACCGCTGAGCTTGGCTCCACATATATTCCTGTTCTGGCTAACCTTTTGAAGGCTTGGTGGATTTCCTCTTCCTCAACAGTTATGGCATCTCCGTTTACCTCTCTTAAACTTTTAACCATAAGCTCTAATAGTGGCGGGTTTGTGCTTACTAACGCGTCGGCGATGGAGTCTATCTTTTCTGGAGGATGGTAAGGCAAGCCTTTAAAGCGCTGGTATAAAGGCGAAACTTGCCTTGTCTGACAGGCCACAATTTTGGGCAAATCCTTAATTACACCCGCCTCTTTTAGATGCTTAAAACCGTTTATAACGCCTAGAAGCAGTGTTCCAGCCGAGACTGGAAGGTAAATCTTTTCCGGGACTTCCCACCCTAACTGTTCGGCTATTTCGTATGCCAAACTTCTTATCCCATCACGGAAAAGGGGATGCAAAATATGTCCGACATAAAACTTTCCCTCTTCTGTTTTTTGGGCTTCATCAGCCACACGGCTTCTAGAACCAGCCACCTTCTTAACCTCTGCACCATAAAACATTATTTGGTTGAACTTCGGTCCAGAAACTCCCTCCGGCACATATATTTTAGCTTTTATCCCGGCGCGGGCGGCGTAAGCAGCCATGGAAGCTCCAGCATTGCCAGAAGAATCCTCGGCAATGTAGCCTCCGCTAGCCTTTATTTGCTTGTGAATTGCTGATATTAGCACAGTTGAGCCTCTATCCTTAAAAGAGCCTGTTGGGTTTAGATTTTCAAGTTTGAAGTAAAGGTTTTCTGAAAACTTAACCAGTGGCGTCCAACCCTCTCCTAGCGTCACAATTTCCGAGGCTTTCACATATGGGAAGAATTTTACGTAACGCCAAGCTCCACGGATGTCTGTTTGGATACCTCCGATGTTAAAGGTTACGTTAAGCTTTACGTCCAGCGGGCTTCCGCATTTTTGGCACTTGTAATCTATTAGGCTCGGGGCTTCTCGCCTGCAAATGGTGCATTTTACTTGATAACTCATCGAAGGCAGCCCAACATATGATATGAAAAGAGAAGGTTATTTGTATGGTATGTAGTCTCTGCCCAATAGTTCTCTGGCTATGATTATTCTTTGAATGTTCATAGCGCCCTCAGCCCCTATGTAATAGGACATTATGCCTCGCAATCCCATTTCTAGTGGGCAGTCTTTTGTGTAGCCCCAAGCCCCCATCCATAGGAGAACGTGCTCAAAAACTTTGAAGGCGAAGGGCGGAACCCTCAATTTAACAGCCGAAATGTACTTTGTAACCTCTAGCGGTGTGAAACGTCCCCGCTTATACTTTTCATCGTTCATCCATGCTGTGCGGTAGACAAGAGACCTTAAAGCTTCAAGCTCAGCCCACATGTCTGCCAAGTCGAACTGGATGCCCTCATACTTTCCTATGGGGTTTCCGAAAGCTTTTCGCTCCTTAATATATTCCATTCCAAGCTCCAAGGCTCTTTGAGCAGCGCCCAAGCAAGTGGCGCCTATCAAAAGCCTTGCATTATCAAAGCCTTCCATCGTTAGGTAGAAGCCTCTACCTTCGTCGCCTATGCGGTAGGCGTCTGAAAGCCTAACATTGTCCATTACTATGCTTCCAGTTGAAATTGCCATCCGCCCCATCTCCTCAAAGCGTTTGCCAACCTCCACGCCGACCGCATTTATCGGCAGATAGAAGGCTGTCATGCCTCTATGGGTTGCTCCTGGAGGAGGCGGCGCCGTTCTAACGAGTGTGAAATGTCCACCGCCCAATTTTTTGGCTTCTTCTGTCCCACTTATGTAGGTTTTCTCTCCGTTCAAAATCCAATGTCCCCCCTCTTTTGTGCCTGTTGACTTTATAGCTGCAACATCTGAGCCTCCGCCAGCTTCTGTTGAGGCTATGCCTATGAAGGCTTCTCCTCTGATGGCTTTTATTATGGCTTCTTCTCGAACTTGTTCTGTGCAATACTTTTCGGTTACAAAGCCCCATGAAGCCTCAACCAAGAAAAGCACTGGCACCGCAATGCTTATGTCGGCATAGCCCAACTCCTCAGCTGCAATACAAGCCGTAACCCAGTCTGCGCCGGCCCCACCGTGCTCCTCTGGCACCGTCATTAAGAGCAATCCTAAATCTGCCAAGCCCTTGATAATTTCCCTAGGTATTTCGCCTCTGCTGTCCATCTCTCTAACCTTTTCCAGCGTTAGCTCTTTCCGGCACCATTCGCGGACTGCCCTGCGGAAAAGTTCTTGTTCCTCGGTGAAACTGAAATCCACCATAACGTCCACCTTTTAAGCCTAACCTAAATGCTGAGGGCATATAAAACTTGTTTTAAGGGTTGGCAAACTTCCTATACATACTTTCTAAATAAGCTGTGAACCCTTTCTGAAAGCGTTTAAGTTTGTCTCTAAAGTTTTCTCGGAAAAGCTTTCCTTTATGCTTCTCTCCATGGATTCCACGCTTACAATCCTTGTTATCTTTATTAATGTTCCAAGAATAATCATGTTGGCGAAGAGGCTTTCTCCAAAGGCCTTTTTTGCCGTTTCAACGGCTGGCACGTTGTATGTTTTCGCTTCCACCTTTGGGATTTTTCCAATACTGCTGTCAACTATGAGTATTCCATTATCCCTTAAGAGAGGTAGATATCTGTCAAGGGACTCTCGATTCATAGCCACAAGCACGTCGCATTTTCTAACAGCTGGAAAGCCTATTCGACTGTCTGATATTATTACTTCGCTTTTGGCTAGACTCCCTCTGGCTTCCGCGCCGTAGCTTTGTGTTTGCACAACATTCTTTCCTTCAAGAGCCGCTGCCTTACCCAAAATTTGTCCGGCTAAAATAACACCCTGCCCACCGTGTCCGCCTATAACCATCTCAATTCTTTTAGGCATTTTCCGTGCCTCCTTTCAAGATTGCGTAAATGCCTTCTACAAGAGTCAGCCTTCTCCTTTGAATGAACTCACCGACAACAATTTTGCCTTCAAGCTCTTTATCGCTCATTCTTTCCGCCTCCGCTACCGTAACAGCGTTGTTCCTAAACCACTCCAGCATTTCCCTGATGTCTTTGAATCCGGCTCTTCTGCCATAGGCTGTTGGGCATTGGGTGACAACTTCTACAAATCTAAAGCCATCCATTTGAAGCGCTTTTTTAAAGCACTCCTTAAGCTCTTTTTGATGGGCGGTTGTCCACTTTGCCGAGTAATTGGCTCCGGCAACAGCCGCAAGTTTAGCCGCATCCAACGGATGCTCAAAACTTCCATAAGGAGTTGTGGTTGTTCTTGTCTTTAAAGGCGTTGTCGGAGCCACTTGGCCACCGGTCATTCCGTAAATCATGTTGTTGCCCATTATGACAATAATATCGGTGTTTCTCCTTGCAGCATGCACAAAATGTCCAATGCCAATACCAACAATGTCGCCGTCTCCACCGAAGACAACCACATGCAAGTCCGACCGCAGAAGCTTTATGCTTGTAGCAACCGGGATGCTTCTTCCATGCAGCGTGTGGATAGAATCCGCCAAATAATATGGCGAAGGTATCCAAGAAGAGCAGCCAATCCCGCTGACAAAACAGAATTTTTTAAAATCGTCATAGCCAAGCTCGTGAACAGCCCTTATAAAAGTGTCGCTGAGGGTGTATAATCCACAGCCTGGACAGAAGGGGAAACGTAACCCCGGCCTTAAGTAATTGCTAGGCGAAAAAGCCTTTTCACTCATTCTCACCGCGCCTCCATCAAAATCTTTTCTAAAATTTCTTCTGGAGTGATGAGTTCGCCGCCGCCTATCTTGTTTAATGGGACAACTTCTGTGCAGCCAGCAGTTCTCTTAACTTCGTTAACTATTTGCCCTAGGTTCATTTCTGGCACAATTATTTTTTCAGCGTTTTCCGCAAGCTTTTGCACTGGTTTTTCTGGGAAGGGCCATAGGGTTTTAAAGCGGACATAGCCAACTTTTACGCCTCTTTTCTCTGCTTCTTCAACAGCTTCGTAGATTGCCCTTGAGGTGATGCCGTAGGCCACTATGCCCACCTTGCAGTCTTCGATGTTGTAGCTTTCTACCTCCGCAATGTCGCCCACATTTTTCCTTATCTTGTTGTTGATCGCCTCTATTATCCGCCTATGCACTATTGGGTCAGCGGTAAACCTAACCCCACGCTCATCGTGGGTTGAGCCGGTAACAGCCACATTAAACCCTTCGCCTACAGATGGCATGGGCGCAACACTTTCTAAGCCGAAGAAGACTTGCTCTCCAGCTTGGGGCTTTTTGCGGTTAATAATCTCTATGCTTTTTAATGGCGGTATAACCAAATGCTCTCTGAGGTGCACGGTAGTCTCATCTGTTAATAAAGTGACTGGAGTGCGATATTTTTCTGCAAGGTTGAACGCCCTAATGGTAAGCTCAAAAACTTCTTGAACAGAATTGGGGCAAAGCGAAACAGCCATGTAATCGCCATGGGTTCCCCACCGCGCCTGCATAACATCGCCCTGAGCACACTTAGTCGCCTGTCCAGTGCCGGGACCAACCCTTTGAACGTCAACGATGACGCATGGCGTTTCAGTCATGAAAGCCCAGCCTATGGTCTCCTGCATTAAGCTGAAACCTGGACCAGAAGTAGCCGTCATAGCCTTAACACCACACCAGCTTGCGCCGACAACAGCCCCTATTGAGGCTAACTCATCCTCCATTTGTAGGAATACGCCGCCAACCTTTGGAAGATGCACCGCCATATGCTCGGCAATTTCATTAGCTGGCGAAATGGGATAGCCAGCAAAAAATCTGCATCCAGCAGTTAGCGCAGCCTCAACACATGCCTCACTTCCCTGTAAAAAAGCCTTAGTTCCCTTTTCACATGCCATTTTAGCACCCGTCAAAATGTTTAATGCTCTTTGGCATTTAGGGGCTTTTAATAGGTATTAATAGTTTTGCGCGATTATTAACTTTTAGGACCTATGGGCAAAGGATAGCAAAACCTTTCAAGCAGACATATACACCAATTAGGTGGTGTAGGCTTTGAATCTATTCATATTCCTTTTAATTTGGGCAGTAGTTTGGTATATTCCAATACCTCCACAGAGAAATAGCTGGAGGAAGTCTAGGCGGATAATTTCTCTTCTTTTGGGCTTGTTTCTATTCTTTATAATCCAGTTTTCCCAGCCTCCATTAAGTGTATTTGTGTATCTTCTTGTTTTCCTTAGGTTGTTTGCCGCCTTTGTGGAGTCAGCTTTTTCTATAAAGCCGATTGGTCCAGAAGAAGCTGAAAAGAACTATTATTATCATTATAGGCGTTTGCCGTGGAAGATTTCATTGAAGGTCAGGGCGAGGCTTTTAGGCATTTTGTTTCTAATCTACTTGCTTTTAGCCTCCACAATGATTGTTTTTTGGCAGGTTCAGAGAGTAGCTAACGCCACATACTTTTTTAACAACTTTATCCATGTGGAGTCTGGATTGCCCTTCAATACCGAAATTCCAGACAACATGGTGCGCCTTGTCACTGAGGAGCTTGCCATTTCAGTAGCCCGACGCCACATGTCGGAGTTCGGAAGTAACACCCAAGTTTTAGGATGCCACATCACAAAAACAGTGGAAGGCAAATTGGTCTGGGTTGCCGTCATAGGCTCAACAAACGTTATAGCTGAAAACTATGTGAAAGGTTTTGTAATAATAGACGCCACAGATCCATTGGCGCCCCCTAAAATTTTGAGAAGGGAATTTGCCGTTGGCGAATCCTTATGGTTTGACCATAACATCCACTTCTGCTCCTACATAAATGACATGTCAAAGTGTTATGGTGTTGCCTACATAACATGGAATTTCGAAACAAACGAGACGGTGTACGTTGTAACCCGCTATAGTTTTGGCTTTGACCTAATAAGGCGTTATGAAACCCTGATAATCTATGATGAGAAGGGCAACCCTTATCCCCAATCAGGGTCGCTACTTCAGATCCCTACCTGGGTTACGCAAGTTTACGATGAAACATGGCTTGAAGAAATGATAAACGAGATGGGGAACTTCAGAAGGGGCGCGGGTTTTGATTATTGGGCTGGAGGATTCTTGTGGCTTATTCCACCAAGCCGAGAACGCTTCGAGATGACAGAGGACACACGTTACATCGTAGACCCAGAAACAGGCGATGTTGTGGCCTTAATCTGTGTGAACCCTATTGGTAATAAACGGACCCTTTCTGGAGTCTTTAAAGCCACAAGAGGCAGCATATTCTTCTGCGATTTCAGGCAAGCCAACTACATTTCAGGCATGACAGCCGAAGACCTTGTGGAGGGAAGACTTCCAAAACCTGCAGCTGGCATGTATGACGCAGAAATGCCGCTTCTATATCCGGTGCAAATATCTCCTGGCAATTATCGACTTGCATGGTATGTGCCCATTTACTGGCGTGAAGCCATAAAGGGAAAAGAAGAAACTATCTATTTGGCGGGTTTCGCTATAGTTGATGCAGAAGAAACAAGTAAAATAGCTATAAAAATACATGAGGAGGGTATGACAAGCGAACAGCTTGTACGCACTACTAGACTAGAATACCTTAAACTTTTTGGGATTATAACTGAAATAGAGGTTAGCGCCAAAGTTTTGGGCAAATACGAGTATGTGGAGGATGGGACAACTCACATAGTTCTCCGTTTAGATAATACTACGTACGAGTGGGTAGAAGCAACCCCTAAAGATCTTCCCTCACCTCAATGGAACAAGTTAATGGCGACGGAAAAAGGTCAGATTGTGGCTTTGCTTATCGAAAAACGCGGAGAAAAATGGATAATAACATATTTCGAAAACCCAAAAGTCTAATTAGAAAACATAACTTTTAAGGCACTATTGGCTTCTCCTCCACACAAGTATAGCCTTAGAAACTTTTATTTTCTGTGAAGTTTAAGATACAAATAAAAAGCGTTATTGAGTTAACGTAAGGTTTTTCGATAGTTGGTGGGCCGCATCCTTCAAACCAAGCCTTTCAAAGGTTGTTAATGTGGGTATTCCTCTTTTGTCCCATCCGCGTTTCGCATAAAACGCATCGAGAAGCGTGTCAAACTTCGCTTTATCAAGCCTTGCTCCTTTATGGGGACCCTTTGTGATGGGCTCTGTAAACCAGCGTTTTGGCGGGTAATCCATTAGGCGACTCCAACTTTGGCCGAACTCCCGTACCCAGAAGGCCCTTATTAGGACGTATATCCTGTCAGCTATTCTATAAAGCATGTCTTCAAGCGTTACCTCCATGCCGGTGGCCGTCTTCATAAGCCTCGGGTACCACTCCAGCGGAAAACCGAGTTCAATCCATGGAAGTCGACATGCAACAAGAGATTCAAACATTCCTCCCCTTATTCTCTGGAACTCTATTACTTTATCCACTTTGGCTTCTGTGTATCCTTCTCTGTCTGTTCTTATTTCCCACGCGATGACCCACGCCTCTTTATGGTGGGCACCTATTGATGACGTTGCAAAGGCGAGAGCCATCCCAGGGACAGTGTGACAATCATAGGCTGACACCTCGAGCCCCTTAATATGCATAGCCCAATTTTGTGAATCCCCACCGAGTTTTTGGCTTATCCTCATAACTCCTTCAGCTAGTAAGTTTCCAAGCTCTCCACGTCGGTATGCAATATCATGAATTAAGGTTTTTACTTTTTCAAAATCTCCCCACTCCACTCCGTCTTTAATCAGCCCTTTCTCAGCTGCTTCCATCGCAAATCCTATGTTGTTACCCAAAGAAATAGTGTCTATGCCAAGTTCGTCTGCCATCCTATTTAAAACGGAGACTTTTCCAAGATGCCCCAACCCAATATTCGAGCCTAACATGGCAACATTTTCATAATCAAGTTCGGACTCCTTACCCTCAAAGTCGATTACAACATTTCCACACGCCATATTACAGTATGGACAACCTCTACGTTTAACTTTAGCCGCCTCCATCGCAAAACCATTTATGAGATTACCAAATTCAAAGACGCCCTCTTTGAAGTTATAGGCAGGTAAAACACCGTTTTCATTAGCCCAATCTATAGTTGCCATCGTTCCCTGCCTTATCCAGAAGCCATAATAGTCTCTGCTTCTAATGTCGTCATAAGCCTCCTTAACGAGCCTATTATAACCCTCGGGATCTGCTAAAGGAATATCTTTTGATCCCTTAAAGACTATAGCCTTAACCTTTTTAGAGCCCATAACGGCGCCCATTCCGGGCCTACCGCCGGCTCGCCCTTCCTGTGAAACAATCGTTGCGTATCTAACCATGTTTTCTCCGCCAGGTCCTATGACGAGTGCTCCAACATCTTTTCCATGCACCTCTCTGAGCTCCTTCTCCGCTTCAAAAGTTGTCTTACCCCACATACCATTTGCACTTAAAATGCAGCCCTTATTCTCCTCCACATAGATATAAACGGGTCTCTCAGCTTTTCCTTCCACGACTAAGGCGTCAAATCCAGCCCTCCGCATCTGCACTGCAGCCATAGTTCCGACATTCCCATCCCCATAACCCCAAGTAAGCGGACTTTTGGCGGCTATGACCAACTTCCCTAAACTTGGTCCAGGAAGGCCCGTTAGCGGACCAGCAGCAACTACAAGCTTGTTTTCAGGACTAAAAGGATCTATTTCCGGTTTTAACTCATCGAAGAGGACCTTAGCGGCAAAACCCCTTCCACCAATATATTTTAAAGCGAAATTAACGTCGTACTCTTCAACATCAACTTTCCTCTTTGAAAGGTTAACCCTTAAAATCTTGCCGTTCCACCCATACATCTCCATCACCATCTAAGCACGCATATCTTTTACTAAATTCTGCCCTTATATTAGACAGCTAACATATTAAGAGTTTCATTAGTAAATTGATACTTTTGCCACGCCTTTTACTTTTAGAAATTCTGGAATTAGCTCTCCAGGAATTTTCTTCTCAGCTATTAATGTTAGCTTTGGTTCTGGCGATAGTTCTGGGTCATCAACTATTGCTTGCCTTATACTTAAGCCGTTTTTTGCCAGTATCATGGCTGAATTTGCCAATATGCCGGGTATTCTGGCGTCTATCGGGGTTATTTCCACAACTCCAAGCTCCAGGTATTTTGCTATTTCCTTTAAGGAGTGCCCAGCGGGCCTTAAGCCTTCAAATATGAGTCGGAGCTCACGATTAGTTCTTATAGTGTTTATTGTTTCATTTACTGTTCTTCTATCTACGTCGGCTACTCTTGCTATGCGGGTTGGTGGGATTTCTATTTCATTTAGGTATATTTTTCCATTTTTTATGCACAGTCCGTTTTCTACAAGGATTCTTGCTACTTTTAGGCGTTCAGGATAGTTCTCGAAGTGCCTTTTTATTGTTTCCCACATATTTCTGTCTGCCTGATGTACTTTTTTGCGCAATAAAGTATAAATATGTTCAGTGTTTTATTATGTGCTTAAATGTATTAAAATGCACAGATGGGGATCATAATGAGCTTTAAGGCTCAGAAAAACGAATATTTCACGCCGCTAGAAGCAGATGAAATACCTGCCGCATGGTACAACATTCAAGCAGACCTGCCAGAACAGCTTCCGCCACCACTGGACCCCACAACCCTAAAACCCATAGACCCAAAACTTTTGGAAAGAATATTTGCAAAAGAGCTAATTAGGCAAGAGGTTTCCACGGAGCGCTTCATAAAAATTCCAGAGGATGTTTTAGAGGCCTATTTGAGACTACCAAGACCAACCCCGCTTTATAGAGCTAGCAGACTTGAAAGGTTTCTTAAAACTCCAGCGAAAATCTACTTTAAATGCGAAAACTTTAGTCCAACGGGAAGCCACAAGACGAATACTGCCATAGCCCAAGCCTACTACAACAAAGAGCAGGGGATAAAAAGGCTTGTAACTGAAACTGGCGCAGGACAGTGGGGTACAGCCCTTGCCTTCGCATGCGCAATTTTCAGTTTGATGTGCCGAATATACATGGTCCGCGTCAGCTACCAGCAGAAGCCGGGAAGAAGAACTATAGCACAGTTATATGGCGCTGAGATGTTTCCTTCACCAAGCGACCAGACAAACTTTGGGAGAAAACTCTTAAAAGAAAATCCAAATCATCCAGGAACTTTGGGCATTGCCATAAGCGAAGCCATAGAAGACACGGTAACGCATGAGGACACAAGATATTCTTTGGGCTCTGTTTTAAACCATGTGCTGTTGCATCAGACCATCATAGGCTTAGAGGCCAAAAAACAGTTTGAAATTATTGGCGAGTACCCGGATGTTGTCTGCGGATGCATAGGCGGAGGCTCCAATTATGCTGGTTTCAGCTATCCATTCATGATGGACAAGCTTAAAGGCAAAACTGAAACAGAGTTTGTGGCTTGCGAGTCTAAGGCTGTTCCCCACACGACCAAAGGAGTTTATACATACGATTTCGGCGACACAGCTGAAATGACGCCACTACTTAAAATGCTAACAATAGGGCATGGCTACGCATGTCCCCCAATACACGCTGGAGGCTTAAGATACCATGGCATGGCGCCTTCGATATCTTACCTAATTTATAAAGGGTATATGCGTTCAGTAGCCTACCACCAAACCGAAGTCTTCCAGGCTGCGCAGATTCTGGCCCAAGCCGAGGGGCTCATAATAGCGCCAGAAACAGCCCATAGTCTAAAGTTCGTTATTGACGAGGCCTTGCTATGTCGAAAAACCGGTGAAAAGAAAGTTATTGCCATGAATTATAGCGGACATGGACTGCTGGATCTAGGCGCCTACGAACAGTTCCTAGCCGGTAAGCTAATGGATTATGAGCCGGAAAAAATCGAAGCTCCCACGATTGTTAAATAACGTCTAAAGGGCGACAGACAAGTGACAACAACCCAAACCAACAATGTAGAGCAGTTTAAAATTGTACTTTTACCCATCGATGCATTAAAGCCCCACGAGAAAGGTTCTTCATTATATTTAGAGATGCTGAAAAGAGAGATTCTAAAGGACGGAGTTCTAAAATATCCGATAATTGCCGATGAAAAAACAAACATTATTCTTGACGGAATGCACAGGTGGCTTGCTCTAAAAAGTTTGGGTTGCGCACAAATACCAGTTCTGCAAGTCAACCTACTCCAAAACCCTCAAATTCGCATTGGGAGGAGGCGGATCCATCGGTATATTGGCAACTCGAACCCGCTGATAACGGCCGAGAATGTGGTTTCGGCAGCGCTTAGCGGAAAGTTGATGGAGCCCCGCACAACAAGACACTTTTTCCCCTTCCTAAAGCCCCCAAAAGTCAACTATCCACTCAACTACCTAGGAAAAAGCAAGCCTCAAGATGTCACTAAATACCTCGCAGAAACAACGCCAGAGGAGAGCAGAAAAGCCATAAAGGGCTGGCTTGAAGAAATATCTGAAGAAATTAATTTCCTGAAACAGAGAATAGAGGAAGTAGAAAAGGAAAGAAAGGAGTTTATTAATAGAGTAAAGAGCCTGAACAACCACAATTATTCAAGCCGCTAGTCCTAATCTTTCAATACTGTTTCACAACTGTGCTAAAATTATGAAGAGCATCATACTTGTAAAGAAAAATTCATTCAAGCTGTAAACATGACATAGAGTATATTATGGACTTTCTAGCAAGTTTTAATAAATTTGAAGATAGCATACTAACGAGGACTTGGCTGTGATTCCTATAAATGCTCCGCAAATAGGCGAAGAGGAGATTGCGGCTGCCGTAAATGTTTTGAAAAGCGGTATTCTCACCCATGCACTTGGTTCTGGTCCTATGGTAAAGCGTTTTGAAGAGGATTTCGCGCGTTTCGTTGAGGCTAAAAACGCCATAGCCGTAAACAGCGGAACTGCGGCCTTGCACATGGCTCTCATTGCCATTGGCGTAAAACGAGGCGATGAGGTGGTTTTGCCGAGCTTCACCTTTGTGGCAACAGCTGAAACTGTTATTATGGCTGGGGCGAAACCAGTTTTTGTGGACATTGATCCTGAAACATACAATATTTCCTTGGAGGCTGTTGAAAAGGTACTAACAAAGAAGACGAAGGCGGTGATCGTCGTAGACCTTTATGGTTCGCCCGCGGATCTAAAACCGATAAGAGAGATGGCTAACAAATGTGGATTGAAGGTTATTGAGGATGCTGCCCAAGCCCATGGGGCGACCTATAACGGCAAACCAGTGGGTGCATACGCGGACGTTGCCTGTTGGAGCTTTTATGCAAGCAAAAACATGACAACGGGGGAAGGCGGCATGATAACCACAAATGATGATGCGGTTGCCGAAACCCTTAGACTTATAAGAAGCCACGGTGAGAAGGAAAAGTATAAGTCCATCCTTTTAGGGCACAACTACCGCATGCCAGAAATCGAAGCGGCCATAGGCCTTGTGCAGCTTAAAAAATTGCCGAATTTTCTAGCTAAGCGGAAGGAAAACGCGGAAAAACTCACAGCGAAACTACGCGGTGTAAAAAATATTAAGCTGCCATGCGAACCAAAGGGCTGTGGAAACAGTTGGTACCTTTATACAATAAAAATCGAAGATGCGGATAGAGCAAAGAGAGACACAATAGTTGAAAATTTAAGGAGGGAAGGCATAGGCGCTGAGGTCTACTATCCATGGCCCATCCATTTAATGCCATATTATCGTAAGTTTAGAAAGGGAAAGCTCACAGAAACAGAGAAAGCCTCGGAGCAAGTTTTTTCCTTACCTGTTCATCCCGGAGTTACGGCGGAGCAGATAGAATTTATAGGCGAGGCGGTTTCTCGTTTGGTTAGGCATGTTTGAACAGCTAGGTTTTTATATTTATACCGGCTAGTATAGTGCCTTCACTGAACTTGGTGGTTTTGCGGGGGTACTCACTTTATGGCAAAAGTAAGGGTTATTATAATGGGCGCAGCCGGAAGGGACTTTCACAATTTTAACGTCTACTTTAGGGATAACGATGCCTATGAAGTTGTGGCTTTCACAGCCACTCAGATTCCAGGTATAGAGGGAAGAGTATATCCGCCCGAGCTCGCTGGCAAAAAATATCCGAACGGTGTGCCAATTTATCCAGAAATAGAACTTGCGAGGCTGATAAGGGATTTTGACGTTGATCAAGTTATTTTCGCCTACAGCGACGTCTCTCACGAACACGTTATGCACAAAGCGTCAATAGTGCTGGCAAATGGTGCGGACTTTAGACTTATGGGGCCAAAGACAACGATGCTTAAGGCTAAAGTTCCATTAATCTCTGTGGGCGCTGTAAGAACTGGTTCCGGAAAAAGCCAAACATCGCGACAAGTGGCCAAAATCTTGAAAGGTAAAGGCTTAAACGTGGTGGTTGTTAGACATCCTATGCCCTATGGAGACTTGCGCAGGCAGATCTGCCAACGCTTCGCGTCTCACGAGGATCTTGACCGATATGAGTGCACTATTGAGGAAAGAGAAGAATACGAACCGCACATAGACAATGGAGTGGTTGTATACGCCGGTGTTGACTACGAGAAGATTTTAAGGGAAGCTGAAAAGGAGGCGGACATCATAGTTTGGGATGGGGGAAACAATGACACCCCCTTTTACAAACCAGACCTTCACATAGTTTTGGCAGATCCCCATAGGGCAGGACACGAAATAACGTATCACCCAGGAGAGGCCAACCTCAGGATGGCAAACGTGGTGATAATAAATAAGGTCGATACGGCAGATCCCCAAAACGTCAGTTTCGTTAAGGATAATATAAGGAAGGTTAATCCAAACGCTATTATTCTTGAGGCCTCATCACCAATAACCGCTGACAAGCCTGAGCTAATTAAAGGTAAACGGGTGCTCGTAATTGAAGATGGTCCCACGTTAACTCACGGAGACATGCCTTACGGTGCAGCAACAATAATGGCAAAACAGCTTGGAGCAAGCGAGTTAGCTGACCCAAGACCATACGCTGTTGGCTCAATAAAAAAGGCATTTGAAAAGTATCCCCACCTTGGAACAGTTCTCCCAGCCCTAGGCTATGGAGAAAAGCAAATTGAGGAGCTTAATGAAACAATTATGCGCACACCGTGTGACGTTGTAGTTATCGGAACACCAGTAGATCTAAGAAGAGTTATGAAAATCTCCAAGCCAACGGTGAGGGTGAAATATGAACTTAAAGTTCTGGGGCCATTATCTCTAGAACAGATTTTGGAAGAATTCATCGGGAAAGTGCAGAATCATGGGAAATGAAGAAGGCGAAATCTCAAGAATAAAAATAAAATTCGTTATTGAGGGTTTAGGCGAAGCTGAAGCTGAGCTTGTCCGCCACCTAGCCCCAAGGACGGTGGACATGATAGTCCGAAAACTACCAATAGTGGGAAGGGCTGCCCTATGGAAGGAAGAAGTATACTTCGAAATTCCGGTAAAAATGGGTGAAGAAAAAGCGAAAGCCACCGTGGGAAAAGGCACAATAGCCTTCTGGCCCATGGGAAGCGCCCTGTGCATTTTTTTTGGCGAGTCCCAGCCCTATAGCCCAGTTAACGTTTTAGGGAAGGTTACTAAAAATCTTGAAGTTTTCTGTAAGATAAAAAGTGGAACAACCATTAGGGTTGAAAAGTTATAAGTATACGCTTTCATTCCAACTTTTCAAAAGTTTTTCACATTCTTCTTTGACGTTTTTCCTATGAGTCCTCTTTTTTAACGTTTCAAGGAATTCTATGCGTTTCTCAACTGAGCGTCTTTCGGCTTCTCCACCATAATACATTTTTCCTTCAAGATACTCTTTCATGTGATATGCCTTCTGCACAAAAAGGCTTGCGGCGTCGACAGGATTTGCCACGGCATACATATTTGCCCAAATAGAGGCTTCAGACTCCCGAAGCTGTGTAAAACCGTCGATTTCAATTATGCTTTTGATATACGACCTTAAAAAATTGTAATAACCGGCAGCCTTCACGAGTTTCAACGCAACTCTGACCTTTTGCTTAAAATTAAGGCTTCCCTTAACTGTTAATCGATGTTTATAGCCTTTTCTAACAAGTTTTTCAGCTTTCTTAACTTCGTTGGTGATGTATGCTCTTCGCGGGTGAGACAAACATGCTCCACCGTGAAAATTTAGCTAGGCATGTTATGAAAAATGATTTAGTCTACAGCCTTGTATATCTTTATGTCGTGGTTTCCAGAAACTAGCTGAACTAAACCTTCTTCCTCAAGTTGTTCGAGAAAATCTTTCGCTGCACTTATTCTGAGATTAAAGCGAGTTGCCACAGCGTATGGTGTTAAAACCCGCATCCTTTTTAACTCGTCAAGAATTTTCTCGCCTTTAACATCTGGTACAAATATCCCTGCCAACTTTTTCTCCTTCGCTGCCTTTTCTTTCTCCTTTTCTTTTTTCTTTTTCTCCTCTTCATCCTTCCGCATCTGCATGCGTTCCATCTGCTTCAAACTGAGCTTCTTTTTACCACCCATTAACAGGTATCTCCTTACACTGGTTTAAGCCATTGATAGATTCCAGTTTCGCTTCTTATATACATTGCTAGCCTAATGGCATATTTAAAAAGAAAAGAAGGGAGAAACGTTATCTGCCCATCACTTTTCTGGCGGCAATCTCGATGTCCTCAGCCTTTATAGTTTTTCTTCCAGTGTGCATTGCAAAGTCTAGGGCTTCCTTAGCTATTTTTATCCCTATTTCCTCTAGGGCTTTTGCAAGTTCTCTTGCGGCCGCCTCGCTTACACGGTCAGCTCCGGCTTTCTTACATAACCTATGCATAGGGGCAATTGCCAACTCTAAATCTGCCATAAATACTCCTCCGTAGTCTCTTTCTCTATTTAAAGCAATATTTAACGTTTATTGCGTCCTATCTTCCAAAATTGGCATTAAAATCAAGCTTTCTTTATTTAAGAGAGGAAATTATAAAAATGCCTAAACTTGTAGTTTTATGCTCAAAGTGGCATATAATATGAAGCCTCTAAGGTTTGTCGACGCCCACATCCATCTATCAGACGAGGAATACGCCGAGAAGATTAAAGAAATCATTTTGGAAGCGAAAAACAACAAGGTGGTGGCTTTAGTTTCCAACTCCATGAACTTAGAGACAAGCATAAAAAGCCTTGAACTTGCCGAACGTTATAATGGAATTGTTTATGCCGCCATGGGGATTCACCCATGGAGCGTAAATGCGTTAACAGAGGAAGAGCTTCAACAAACAACAGAGCTTATAATAAAACAGAGAGGTAATAAAGCCTTGATAGCCATAGGCGAGGTTGGATTAGACTACAAGTATGAGAAAATATGGGAAAAACAGCTGATGGTTTTTGATGAAATGCTGCGCCTAGCTGAAAAATTAAACTTGCCGGCAATAATCCATTCGCGTGGAACCACCGCGCAAATTGTTGATATGATTCCATCCTACAGTTTGAAAAGAATTCTTTTGCACTGGTTTAGCAACCCCATAAGTATATTGCCGAAAGTCATTGAAAGGGGATACTATATCAGCGAGGGACCGCCAACAGTTTACTCAAATGGTATACGTGAAGTTGTGAAAAAGGTGCAGTTAACAAATCTTTTAACGGAAACAGATGGTCCTGTACGCTACTTTAAAAGCCCCTTTTATGGGAAGATGACAACCCCGGCCTTTATCCCAACAGTTGTTGATGCGATAGCTGAAATTAAGAGGATAAGCGCTAAGGAAGCCGCAGACCAAATAGCAACGAATTTTGAAGATTTTTTCGGAGTGAAGATAAATTCGATGGAAGATAACGCGTAAATTTAAATTTAGACTTTTTGTTATGAATGTTCACTTTAAACAAGTGTGATTGGAATGGCATGGATGATGGCTGCTTGGGGGGCAATGAAGCTTGGGAAAGGTTCGCACGGAACACATTAAACGTATGGCCAAAGAACTCGTCAGACGTTTCCCCAACAAGTTTTCTAACAACTTTGAAGAGAACAAACTGGTTGTAAAAATGCTTTTGCAGGGGACAACAACGCGAGTGCGCAACCAGGTTGCAGGGTACATAACCCACATTTATTCTGGCATGGAAACTCCGACATCCAGCGAAAGCCGAGAAGAAAACGAGTAAATTTATTAGACCGCCTTCCATTTTAGAAAAGACGGACGAGGTTGTGGGTTATGATGGACCAGTATAGACGCGGATGGGCTTTAAGATACTTGCGCGAGGCAAAGGCAGAACTGGAAGCCGCGAGGAAAATGCCCTACATGGCTCCCAGCCTAATTCTGGAAGCCATAAGAAAGGCTAGAAACGCCATATATTATAGCCTAGGAGAACCAGCCTTCATAGAAAACGTTGTAAGAGAAGCCGTTGAAAAAATGCAGTTTGGAAACGACCCAGTTTTGAGGTGCTTGGTAGAAATTGAGGGGATGATGCAGCAAATGGCACAACTGGAAGAGGTGAACGAGGAGAAAGCCGTAAAGCAAGCAGATAGCCTAATTCAGCTAGCCTCAGAAATAGTTGAGACGATGATAGGAGAAAAAGTTGAAGATTAAAGGATGAAAAAGCCCTTTTAACTTTTCAGCTTTTCAACAGCCTTGCTTATGCGATCTAAAGCCTTCTCAATGTTCTCAACAGAGTTTGCAAATGATATGCGCAAATACCCTTCCCCATATCTCCCAAAGGAAGTTCCCGGCAGAACTGCCACACCAGCCTCGTTGAGTAAGTAATCTGAAAATTCCTTTGATTTCTTCCCGATGCCTTTTATGTTTGGGAAAACGTAAAAGGCGCCTTTAGGCTTCTTGCATGTTATGCCTTTAATGTTGTTTAAGCCTGAAACAATGACCTCTCTTCTTTTTCTAAATTCTGCAACCATTTTGTCAATAGAATCTTGCGGACCCTTCAGAGCTTCAACTCCAGCTATTTGGATGAAGGCGCATGTGCAGGAGTTCGAATTAACCATGAGCTGTGTGATTTTTTCAGCTAGAGCCTTCCGCATGACCCCGTAGCCGAGTCTCCAGCCTGTCATGGCGTAGGTTTTCGAAAAACCATCTAATACTATGGTTTTATCCCTCATTCCCGGAAGTGAAGCAATACTTTCATGGATCCCCTCGTAAATTATTTTGCTGTAAATCTCGTCGGAAAGCACTACAACATCGTCTCTGTTGGCTATGCAGTCAGCTATAACCTTTAAATCTTCTTTTGTCAAAACGCCGCCCGTTGGGTTTTCAGGGGAGTTCAAAATAATCATTTTAGTCCTTTTGGTTATCTTAGCCTTGACATACTCGTGGTCCATCCTGAAATCGTTCTCCTCCTTGAGCGGGATTGGTACTGGTTTAGCTCCAACAAAGTTTATCACAGACTCGTAAATTGGAAAGCCTGGATTTGGATATAAGACCTCCTCGCCACTGTTCACGCATGCTAGTATGGCGAAAAACATTATCGGCTTAGCTCCTGGTGTAACAACAACTTCATCTGGGTCAACTGGAATATTCCTAGTTTTTGAGACGTACTCGGCTATGGCTTCCCGCAATTCGGGGATGCCAGCAGCCGGTACATAGTGGGTGTAGCCGGCGTAAAGAGCCCTTACGGCGGCCTCTTTAATGTTTTGGGGTGTGTCAAAATCGGGTTCACCTATTTCCAAATGAATTATTTCTTTACCTTGCCGTTCCAGAGCTTTCGCACGAGCGAGTACTTCAAAGGCAGTTTCAGTTCCAAGAACCGTCATCCTATCAGCAAATATGGAAACCATTAACAATCACCAACGTGCTAGGTATGTGTAAAAGGTGAATGAACATTGTATTTAACTATTATAGTTAAAGGGGGCAAAAAGGCATGTTAAAAGAGCTTGGATAAGGGGCGGACTTTAACGACGTCAGGGTTAACGAGGTTAGGCGGAGCTTTCCCGTTGAAGAACGCAACCAAATTTTCGGCCACCATTTCGGCCATCTTTGAACGGGTTTCGTGGCTTGCACTTGAGATGTGAGGCGCCAAAACGACATTGTCAAGCTTAAGCAGAGGATTTTCTGTCGGCGTGGGTTCTTGTTCAAAAACGTCTAAGGCTGCGCCCGCAATCCATCCTTCTTTTAAAGCCTTATAAAGGGCTTTTTCATCCACTATAGGCCCTCTAGAATTGTTGATTAGGTAAGCCGTCTTTTTCATTAGCCTCAGCTTCTCCTCGTTGATTAAGTGGTAAGTTTCCTTAATTAAGGGGACATGGACGCTAACGAAGTCTGATTCCTTTAAAAGCGTATCTAGGTCCACGCGTTTAGCTCCGAGCTCCTTCTCTATTTCTGGCGACATGGGCACAACATCGTAGTAGAGAATTTTCATGTTGAAGCCCTTTGCCCTTCGCGCGACCGCTGTTCCAATTCTACCAGCTCCCACGATACCTATTGTTGCGCCATAGACATCTCTACCTAAAAGCATGCTTGGGTGCCAGCTGACCTTCCACTGTCCAGTGCGCACGTACTTATCCGCTTCAACAACACGTCTCGAAACAGCCATTAACAAAGCCCAAGCAAAATCCGCTGTGGTTTCTGTTAAAACACCGGGAGTATTTGTAACATATATGCCTCTTTTAGTGGCTTCGGCAACGTCTATGTTGTCAAAGCCAACAGCCATTTGAGCGACAATTTTCAGTTTCGGCCCTGCATCGAAAACCTCGGCGTCAATCTTATCTGACAAAAGTGTGATCAAGGCGTCAACATTCCTCGCCTTTTTTATTATTTCCTTTTTTGGCGGCGGACCATATTCCGGCCAGACTTCAGCTTCAAAATGCTCCTTTATTATTTTCATGCCCCTTTCTGGAAGCTCGCGGGTTACGTAAACCTTCGGTTTTGGCATAATGTTCCACCGATCAGTGAAACACTTTATTAATGTTCAACTTATTACATTTACGATTTCCTGTGTTTAAAGTCCGATGGTGCCCTAAATGTCGATTATTAAAAATTTGGAGCAATTAATTCAAAACGGCGAAACAAATCTTGATAAAAAAGCAAGGAAGTTAGCCCTAAAAAGCCTCGAAGCTGCCATAAAGGCTGTGGATCCTAAATCGCTAATTAAATCGAAGCTGAGGCTTAAAGGCTCAATTCTTCGCGTTAATGGGTGTACTTTTGACTTTAGAAGGTATAAGAACATATACGTGATAGGTGGAGGTAAGGCATGCGGCTTAATGGCTGAAGCCTTAGAGGAGGTTTTAGGCGACAAAATCACAAGCGGGCTCGTAAATGTTCCAAAAGAGACCAAACATCAAACACGCATAGTTAAGCTTCATAAGGCAAGCCACCCAATTCCAGACGAGTCAGGAGTTGAAGGGACAGGAAAAATGCTCGAAATAGCCGAAAGAGCTAGCGAAGAAGACCTAATAATATGCCTAATTTCGGGCGGAGGCTCAAGCCTGATGCCCATGCCAAGAGGCGAAATAACAATAGCTGACAAAAGGCAAATAACAGAGGACCTACTAAAGTGCGGTGCCACAATAAACGAAATAAACACCGTCAGAAAACACCTCTCAGAGTTTAAGGGCGGATGGCTTGCAAAGAAGGCTTATCCCGCAACAATCCTAAACCTTATCCTATCAGATGTTTTAGGCGACCCGCTGGATTTTATCGCCTCAGGACCAACCGTTCCAGACTCAACAACCTTCAGCGACGCCATAAAAGTCTTGAATAAATATAGCTTGTGGGATAAAGCTCCGAAATCAATAAAGAAAGTCCTAACGGACGGGGAGAAGGGTCTAATACCAGAAACGCCAAAAGTTGGGGACGAAACATTCAAAAAAGTTTTCAGTGTTGTCATCGGAAACAACAGAGTCGCAAGCATGGCAGCATGTGAGACCCTTAAATCTGAAGGGTTGTGCACGCTTCTGTTGACATCGCTTCTTGAAGGCGAAGCAAGACATATAGGAACAGTTCTAGCCTCACTAACCCTTGAAATTTTAGCCTCGGGAAACCCAATTAAAAAGCCTGCTGCTATAGTGGCCGGCGGCGAAACGACAGTTACTGTCGTTGGAAAAGGTAAGGGTGGAAGGAACCAGGAAATAGCCTTGGCAGCTTCGCTGAAAATTAGAGGCTTGCAAGGCGTCGCTATAGCCTCATTGAGCACGGATGGAGTGGATGGACCAACAGACGCTGCAGGAGCAATATCCGACGGAAAAACAATAGCAAGAGCAGAAGTCCTTGGGCTGGGGGCTGAGGAATTCTTGGCAGACAACAACTCTTACAACTTCTTTTCTCAACTCGGCGACTTAATCATTACAGGTCCAACGGGCACAAACGTTAACGACGTTTCAGTCATCATAGTATTATAAACGCTTTGGAGAAGAAATTGAAAGATGAAAGTAAACTTTAGATTTGTTGGCAGTTTCAGCCAAATAATCAACAAGAACAAAGTAACAATGGAATTAAAAGAAGGCGCACGGCTTAAGGAAGCCTTAAAGCGAATCATTAAAGAATTCCCGAAAATTGAAAAAGCCTTAATCGATCCAGAGTTAGGCGACCCAAAACCAAACACCCTAATAATTGTTAATGGCCGCGAAATCAGCGTTTTAAAAAGCTTGGAAACAACCCTCAATGACGGGGATGAGGTGGTTTTCATTCCAGTTTCTCATGGAGGATAGGCTCTTGAGGCTTTTTCCAATTAAAACGGATATCATAAGGCAAGGGGACAATATAGTTGATGCCGTTATAAAGGCGATGGAAAAACAAGGACTGACATTTGGTGATGGCGACATTTTAGTGTTGGCATCTAAAATTATAGCCTATGCGGAAAACCGCATTGTGGAACTAAAAGGAATCAAATCTTGTAAAGAGGCCAAAAAACTTGCCAGCAAATTCGCCATACCGCCAGAACTTGCCGAGCTAATCCTGCAAGAGGCTGAAGAAATCTATGGAGGAGTGGAAAAAGCTGTATTAACGTTGAAAGATGGTGTTTTAATGCCGAATGCCGGAATAGACAACAAAAATGCTCCAGAAGATGCTGTGGTTTTATGGCCGAAAAACCCGAAGAAGTGGGCAAAAAACATTAGGGAAGAGGTAATGCGTAAAACAGGAAAGAAGGTTGCAGTTTTAATTGTTGACAGCGGCTTAAGACCATTAAGGCTTGGAACAATCGGTTTGGCATTAGCAGCCGCTGGTTTAAGGCCAATAAAAGACTGCAGAGGCGAAAGGGACATTTTTGGGAAAAAGTTGGCTATCACGTTGCACGCTGTGGCAGATAACTTGGCGTCGGCAGCTCACCTTTTAATGGGAGAGACCTCGGAAAAAATTCCGGCAGTTTTGATTAAAGAAGCACCCGTCAACTTTGACGATGGAGTTTATGGTTCAAGGGATATGGCTTTGCTTCCTGAACAGTGCATTTTCATGAGCTGTCTTAAGTCAGAAAAGAAATTTAAATGTTAAAGGCGCCTTTTTCAGGGCTTACTAGTTTTAGGGCTTTATGCAGTCCTGCGCCGATGAAGGTTGAGGCTGACGCTATAACCACCCTTTCAATTGGATATAGGAAAGTGAGAATTTGCCAGTATGTTGCTATAACGTTAACATCTGCTGTGAATAATGGCCAGAAGGTCAATTCAAACACAAATGAGCCGGCAATCTGCCCCGCTAATGTAGAGATAAGAAATGTTGTAAAAAAGCTTAAAATGTGGATGTTGTTGCTTTTCATATTCTTCATATTTTTTACACCCAAAGAATACAATGGAGAAATTAAAATCATGAAGCCCACGATTTGAAACCACATTAATGGTGGGTAAAGCCATACTGGTCCAACAAAGGGACAGAAGCCGAAAAGCATCAGAAGCGAGAAATAGGTTAAGGCACACAAATCCCGCCTGCCAATGCGGAGCAGTCCGGCGCACAAAGCGGTGGTAACGCCCGCAATAAGACTCACGTAAGAGAAGAATCCCGTTAGCAATCCAATAGCTCCCCCTATTGTTGTTGAGAATGCTCCAAGATAAGGTCCGAGAAGCATGCCGATGATTGGCGCCATGATAGCCGCCGCCGTTATGGCATTGCTAGACAAGCCAATAATTTTGAATATTGGAAACACACATAAAACCGCATATAATGATGAAAAGCTGATAACTAAAGCCAAAGTTCGTGCGTTCATCATCATAAATCTTCGCTTTTTTGTGCTTTCTGAGTTTCGCAAGTACGCTCACCGCAGCTGGCCACTTTCGAAAAATGCTGGCTTGCAACCTGCATATAAATAAATTGTACACATCGCAAAATTTAACCAAAGAAGCTAAATACTGTAGATGCAGCGATGGTTAAACTAATAACTTTGACAACAGATTTTGGGCTTACAGACTCCTATGTGGCAGAGATTAAAGCAGTTATATTGAGCATAAATCCCTTTGTGGAAATTGTTGACATAAGTCACCAAATAGAAAAGTTCAATATAAGAATGGGTGCGTATATTTTGGCAAGCGCAGCGCCATATTTTCCAAAGGGCACAATACATGTGGCTGTCGTAGATCCAAGCGTTGGAACAAAACGCAAGCCAATATTGATAGAAACGGAAAAAGAATTCTTCTTAGGACCAGACAACGGAGTCTTGGTTTTGGCAGCCGAGGCGCATGGTGTGAAGCATGTTTATAAAATAGCAAATCCCAAATATATGCTTCCCAAGGTTTCAACAACCTTTCATGGAAGAGACATTTTCGCTCCAGCAGCCGCCTACCTATCAAAGGGAATTTCACCATCAGCGTTTGGACCAGAAATCCACAAGATTGTGAAACCGCAATTTGCAAAAATCATTAAGAAAGGTTCTAAGCTGGTTGGCGAAATCATACACGTGGATAGCTTTGGAAACATCGTCACAAACTTCACGGCAAAGGAGCTGGAACTGCTCAGAATAAAGGATAACTTAAACATAAAGATTGGAGAGACCGCTTCAATGCTAAAGCTTTGTAGGGCTTACGCCGAAGTGGAAGCAAAAAAGCCTCTAGCAATAATAGGTAGCCACGACTTTATGGAAATATCGGTAAACCAGGGAAGCGCTGCCGAAATGTTCAAGGTCAAGCCCGGAGACAAGGTTATACTTTATCGCTCTTAATCAGATCTTTAAGCCTCTTAACGCCATCAATCTCTTTTATGAATTCAACCACGCTCTTTGGGACAAGTTCCTCCCAGTTTCCATCTTTCAGTATCCTTTCTCTTATCTCAGTAGCGGAGTAGACCTTTCGCTTATGAAAGTGTATTGACTTAACCTCGTAGCCGGCCTCTGTGAAAAGCCTTCGTGTTAAGGGTTCATTGGAGTAAACGACGTCAAATCGTGGAGTGTAGCCTTCGACAGCTGAAACCCAAACCATGTGGATGTGGACGTCTGGAACAGGCACAATCCATATTCGACTCAAATCTATTCCAGCCTCTTCCAAAGCCCCTCGAATCATTACAAGCCTTTCACCGGTCGTGAAAGGATTATCGATGCGGTGACTGTACTGTGCGCTGCCAACAACGATGACAAGCTCGTCAACTTCCTTTAGAATGTCTTCTACAACGCTAAGGTGCCCTTTGTGAAAAGGCTGAAACCTTCCAACAAAAAGACCACGTCTAACCATGAAACCACTCTTTCAACTAGATTAGTCATTCGGCTTTTATTATTTACGTTTAAAACTTTACCGATTTCTTTGAAGCTTTTTCTATGACAAGTTCAACCGGAAAAATTTTCAGCTTTCTCCCGTTTATGGGCATCTCCCGCTCTACGCTGTAGCCTCTTATTTCGCGGCTCAATATCCTCAGCTTGAGTTGCAAACCTCCGCCATACCCGCCTAACGAGAAGTCTGAAGCAATAATTCTATGGCATGGAATGAGCAGCGGAAATGGATTTAAAGCCATAGTCCGTCCAACAGCCCTCGGGCTTCCGCCAACAGCCTTTGCAACTGCTCCATAAGAGGTCGCATAGCCTACTGGAATCTGAGTTACAGCTTTTAAGACTTTTTGCATATAGTTGGACAAAGATTCCATGTATAATGAAAACTTACCGTTCATGTTCTTGCCATGGTAAATGTCCCTTAACGTAGCGATTACTCGTACGGCGAAAAATGTGCCCTCTTTAGAATATTGAAAGGGAACATTAAATGGGATGCTTTCCAACAAACTGCGCAGAACCAGTTCTCGGTTTGGCGCAAAGGCCGTAGCAAAAACGCTTTTCTTATTGCATGCTACGCCAAACCAAACGTCATCCCCATTCTTTCTTATGTGAAGTGTGATCATTTTGTTTCCTCTTAAAAGCGTTATAAGTTGCAATTATTTTAGGTCTTTGGGGGGAATCAGGTTTGGAGGATATTGAAAGGAAAATCTTATATTTTTAAATATTGCAGCGAGCTGAACACGAAAAAAGTTTTAAAGACCGCCAAGGAGCGGGGCTTAGAAACGAATATTAATAAAGTTATGCTTGCCTCTGAGACTTAAAGAAGCGCGATAAAGGCCCTTGACATATTTAATAGGGTAAATGTCCAAATAATTGTTGTAACAGATTATCCGACTGAAACATGGGGCCCTAAAGGAAACATGCCTATAGGATTAAAGTGCAGGGAGTATGCCGGAAACCTGAAAAAACTTGTGGAAACGGTGTAAATTTGTTCAAGGAACGAGACCCTTTGCTCCGCCATCGCGCTCTATATTTTGGGAGCATCCACGCCCGAAGGAATAATTGATAAAAACTCTCAAAATTTTTGGCACGACACAAAAATAGCTATAGAAGCGGCGATTATGGCGACAGATGCCGGAGAAGTGGAGGAAGACGAAGAGGTTATATCATGTGCAGGCACATACAAAGGTTTGGACAGCGCTTGTCGTTAAGACAGCTCGCGCCATAAACTTCTTCAAAAATTTCGAAGTTAGACAGGTTATAGCTAAACCATTGTGATGTGTTAAAAAACTTCCCGAGTTTAAATATGAAAATTGGAAGGGAGACTTGTAAGGGTACTATTCACAATTGGGAAGACATTAAGTTTAATAGGTTGCGCTCGCATATCACGTGAAAAGGTGAAACAGCGTGGAAAAGGAAGGGCAAGTGCCCCAATATCTATGGGTTCCAGGCGCCACAACCGTAGGCATAGTGTGCACGGATGGGGTCATCCTCGCCTCTGAAAAACGAGTCTCATACGGATATCTAGTTGTAAGCAGAGGAGGTAGAAAAGTCTTCAAGATAACAAACCATATTGGCGCGGCATGCGCCGGGCTGGTTTCAGACATGCAGGTTCTGATCCGCGAAGTGGAAGCCTATGCAAACCTGTACGGTATGGACGTCGGAAGACCAATATCAGTCAGGTCAGCTGCCAAACTCATGTCAAACCTTCTATTTGCCAATAGGCTGGCGCCGCTCATAACCCAAACAATTGTTGGAGGAATAGACGACGAAGGAGCTTCGCTTTATGTGTTAGACGTTTTAGGCTCAGTTATACCGGACAAGTTCGCCGTAGTGGGTTCTGGAACCGAAATAGCCATGGGCGTCCTTGAAGAAAGCTACAAGGAAGGATTAAGCATAGAAGAGGGCAGAGAGCTCGTCATTAGGGCGATCAAATCCGCCATAAGCAGAGATATAATGAGCGGTGACGGTATTGACTTCTTATTAATAACAAAGGATGGAACCCGCGAAGAATCAATAAAATTCTAAAGGCAAAATTAGCCTATTAAAACCTGGGGATAAACGCTTGTCTTTCGATTTAAGTCTAGATGAAGGTAAAATTCTCGTTGGACTTGCCCGTAGCGCCGTAGAAGAATACCTGAAAACGAAAAAGCGCATACGCGCCTCGGAAGATATGCCAGAAAAGCTGATGCAACCATGTGGAGTATTCGTTACAATAAACAGTGTCGAAGATGGGGAAAAGGAATTAAGGGGATGTATAGGGCTTCCGTACCCAACAACACCACTGGCACAGGCAGTTATAGAATCAGCTATAAGCTCGGCAACCCAGGACCCGAGGTTTTATCCTCTATCACAAAGCGAACTGGAAAAAGTTGTTTTCGAGGTAAGCGTATTAACTCCACCACAACCCATTGAAGTTGAAAAACCGAGCGAGTATCCATCAAAAATTAAGGTTGGCGTAGACGGGCTTATTGTTGAGAAGGGAATTTATAAAGGGCTTCTACTTCCGCAGGTTCCAGTAGAATGGGACTGGGATGAAGAAGAGTTCCTGTGCCAATGTTGTGTAAAGGCCGGGCTACCTCCAGACTGCTGGCTTACGAAAGGTACAAAAGTCTACAAGTTTCAAGCTATAATCTTTGAGGAAGAAAAGCCAAGAGGTGAGATTAGGCGTAAAACCCTTGGCGGGAAATAGATTCATGCGTGTATACTTGGCTCCATGCGGCATAGGACTTGGACATGTGGGGCGATGTCTACCAATTGCCAAGAAACTTCTTGAACAGAAGGCGCAAGTAGTATTTTCAACATACAGTGAAGGAATTCCCTATGTTTATCGAGAAAAATTCCCCTTATTTAGGGCGCCTCCGATAGGCTTTCAAGTAAAGCCGGACGGAACGATAGATTTTAAGCAGACAGCCATAAATCCAGGGCCGTTCCTTGCCTCTTTCACTTTAATGAAGCAGATAGACGCTGAAATGCGTGCTATCGAGATTTTCAATCCAGACATTGTTGTATCGGATTCTCGTGTTTCTACAATATTTGCTGCAAAGATTCTGGGAAAACCAAGGGTTTGCATTTTAAATCAGTTTCAACCAATAATACCACGGAGAAAACGCTTCTTAAGGCTAGCAAGAATTGCAGATTCTATAGCTCTTACAATAATTGGGAAAATATGGGCAAGTAGTGATGCTATCTTAATACCAGATTTCCTTCAACCCTTCACCGTCTGCGCTGGTAACCTGAATATTCCAAAAGCTTACCATAAAAAGGTTAACCTTATAGGGCCCATCTTACCCATCCGCCCAGAAAAATTGCCGGATGAAAATAAAATCCGAAAAAGACTAAATCTACCTCAAAATAAGCCTATCATTTTTGCACCCATCAGCGGCAGTGTTAAGGAAAAGGCGTTTTTTATTGGAATTTTAAGGAAAATTTTGGTGAGGTTTCCAAAGGATTATGAAATTGTTTTGTCAATGGGCTATCCAAACGGGGACACCGCTCCCATGCGTCATGGCAATTTAACAATTTACAAGTGGATTCCAAATCGTTTCGAATACTTGAGGGCTTGCGACTTAGTTATAAGCCGTGCTGGGCATGGCACAATAACTCAATGCATGTGCTATGGCAAACCGATGATTCTTGTGCCTACACCGAACCATACAGAACAGATAAACAACGCGGTCCAAGCCAAAAAAATTGGCGTTGCCAAAGTGATTCAGCAAGAAAATTTGAGCTTAAATAGGCTGCTTAAAGTAGTCAAGCAAACCCTCACGGCGGATAACCAGGAAAAAATTAAGCAAATTCAGGCTGAGGTTTTAAGATATGACGGATTGGATAGTGCTGTCAAAAAAATATTTGAAGTGGCAAATAAAAATTGAAATAGACTAAAAAGTTAAAATGCTTTTTATGTTTTGCACGCGGAGTTGAGAGTATGTTCTTGCCGAGGAAGATTTTGGAGGAAAAACTTAAGCGAATGTTAGCCGAAGACATCGGACAGGGAGATGTAACCTCAACCTTAATAGTGCCGGAAGTATGCAACGTTGAAGCAGAAATAATCGCTAAGGAAAGTGGCGTAGTTGCTGGAATCGAAGAGGTTGAAGTTCTACTTGAAAGCCTAGGCCTAAAATTTGAGATTTTAGCCAAAGACGGAGAAGAAATGGAGCCAAAAAAAGTTTTGATGAAAATTTATGGCGACGCCAGAACCATATTAGCTGTTGAGCGAACACTACTAAATGTTATTTCAAGAATGAGCGGCATAACTACAACAACACGGAAACTTGTTGAAAAAATTAGGAAGGCTGGGTGCAAAACCATAATTGCGTGTACGCGGAAAACGGCGCCGGGTCTCTCGTACTTTGATAAAAAGGCTGTCTTCGTGGGCGGAGGCGACACCCATAGGCTACACATGGACGATATGGTTCTAATAAAAGATAACCACATAAAAATCGCCGGGGGTGTTGGAAAAGCTGTTCGAACCGCCAAGGAAAAAGTATCCTTCAGCAAAAAGGTTGAAGTTGAAGTATCTAGTGTTAAGGAGGCGCTGGCGGCGGCGAAAGCCGGTGCAGACATAATAATGCTGGATAATTTTTCGCCAGATCAAATAGAAAGAGCTATAGAAAAGTTGAAGAAAGCTGGTTTTCTAGGGAAGGTTTTATTGGAGGCAAGCGGGGGAATAACAGCTGAGAACATTTTAACATATGCTTCAACTGGAGTAGACATTATAAGTCTTGGAGAGATAACTGATAGTCCAAAGGCGCTAGACCTAAGCCTAGAGGTCACGAAAATAAGCACTGGAGTTTATCGTTGAATAAGTGACAATACTAAGATTATGACGTTCAATGTTGCGTGGGCTGTTGCGCAAACGGTGTAAGAACGCAGCCATTGGTAAACAAAGCCTAACACAAGCCCTATAAGAAATGCAGCTATTGTATAAACTCCTTGGGGGTCAAAGTGAAGAAGAAGCCCAAAAGCAAAGGCAGATGAGACTAAAGCTGTCCATTGTGAATACTTTCCACTTATGGCGGTTTGCAAAAAGCCCCTAAAAGCGAATTCTTCACATATTCCTGCTGAGATCAAGGTGGCGACAACAAAAATTATTCCGTCAATAGAGCTGGTCATTTCAGCTATTTTTCTACTGCTCTCTTCAACAGCTTTGCTTGGACCAAATAGAGATGTTAGCGCGAACATTATGAGAAAATCAAAATAGACGAGAATAGTGCCGACGGCTATGCCTAGTAAAATGTTTCGATGGTTAAGCTTAAACCTAATGTATTTTTTAATGTCTATTTTCTTTGAAAGCATGTAGCCTATGGGAACAACTGCGATAAGCAGTTCTGCAGTAACCATTGCGATGCCGTAATTTAAACCAGCGATTAATCCCGCCAAAAAAAGTGAAAGTAAAAGACTCGCAACAACCGCTAATAAAGCTTCGCTGACCGGTATCTGTTGGCTTTCTTTAATTTCACCTATCATTTTAGATCCTTATAGGGGTTATCTTTAACGTTCGAAATCCCCGAGCAACAGGGTTTAAAATCTCTACAATATTAACCTTTTTTAGGGCTTCTCTGTTGTCGATTGCGTAGCCTCTTACGTCATGTTCTGCAGCCATCAAAGAGTTGACGTAAACCATATTTTCCTTGAACTTTGCTTGGCATTTAAGCGGCAAGCCGAGCATTAGTGGACTTTTTTCCGTCACTGCTTTTTCAGAGGCATATATTATGGCGTTGGCTCCAGCAGTTAGCTCCGCCACCCTTACAGGGATACTGTCCTTTCCTATCGCCAAGGTTTCAATACTGTATTTTTGTATTATTTCGCCAGCAATTTTTCTTAACCTTGGAAGAATTTTTATTAAATTGCTTTTAGCCTTGCTGGAAATTTTAAGGTTTGAAAATTGTATGGGTGAAAGTTGTTCAAGGGAGATGGCTCCAAGTGATATATCAAGATGCACTACGTCAGCTCCTACCTTTGCGACTAATTGTTTGCATAGTTCAGCTTCCCGCACTACAACTTCGTGGCTTTCTTCTGCATCTGCGAAAACAGGCTCAGCCAAGCACTCGCTTGGCTCCCTGTAGGGTGGTTTAACCAGAACAGCTGCTGTAGCCACTATATACACTGGTTCAAATTTTTCATTTAAAATGGCAGCTGAAGAGTCAGCAGCAATTATATTCAAAGGTTTCACCTTTTTTATAATGGACATTGAGTAGATTTAGCTCTACCGCTCATTATCTTTCAAATGTATTCCTAGAATGAAAATTTCCGAGCTTTTAGCCCTGCTTGCCTTAGGCTTTATTATTTTTACATCTTCGAAGTGTTGTTTAGCCATCCTAATGAAGTCGTTTAGCATGTCTCCTTGGAAAACTTTAACAAAAAAGTTTCCACTCGGCTTTAAGGTTTCCAGGGCTATTTCAAGCGCCTTTTGTGCAAGGTCTATTTGGCGGGCATGGTCAAGTTCCCAAATTCCAGAAATATTCGGAGAGACATCTGAAATGATGGCATCTGCTTTTCTAGGCAGCATCTCTAAAATTTGCCTTGTGGTGTCAGGTTCTGTTATGTCACCTATAATTGTTTTAATGTTTCTTTCAGGGAACGGTTCAATTGTTTTTACGTCAATTCCTAAAACGAAACCTTTTGGTCCTACAATTTTTCTTGCTGCTTGTGTCCACCCACCAGGAGCAGCACCTAGGTCGATAACAACGTCACCAGCTTTAATGAAATGGTATTTTTCTGCGGCTTGGAGGAGCTTATAGGCTGCCCTTGAGCGATATTTCTCTTCTTTTGCTTTTCTGTAGTAATAATCTTTTTTACGTTGTTGTATCCATGTTTTAGGCAAAACTAGCTGTCACCTAATATTTTGTACTCTCCTTCAGCCAACCGTATAAGCCAGTCCGTCAGTTTTTCACAGCCTTGCGGTGTTATTGTGCCCGTTGGTCCACATCTCGACATATCCGGGCACATCATGCATGGACAGTCAGCTATTGAGTCTATCGATGCCGGAAGCCTTTTTGGATAAAGCCTATAAGTCCATCTTCCGTTGCGGAGTTCCCTTTCTCGACGTATTAAGCCTTTGCTTTCAAGTTTAAGAGCTATTCTTGAGCCTTCTCTGCTGCTGGCTCCGAGTTTCCTCCAAAGCTCAGACTGGGGTAAACCCTCATTTCCAGAGCTCATTATTATTTGAAGAGCCTTTTGCTCCAGATCGTTGTGTTTAGGCATCTCCCTCTCCATTTCTACGTAAATATATAGGTACTCTCGAATAAATTATTGTTTGTCCGAAGATAAAATAATTTAGGTGAAAGGGGGGCTTGGTGATGCCTACAAGAACAAGAGAGGGTTATTGTCTAGGCATTGAAAGCACGGCAGACGATTTCAGCGTTGGAATAGCTACTTTTAAAGGGGAAATTTTGGCAAACGTGATAAGCGCCTACATGCTTCCAGAAGGTGGTATACATCCTAGGGAAGCCGCGCAGCACCATGTTGAGGTTGCAAATAAGGTTCTTGAAGAGGCGTTTCAAAAGGCTGGAATAAAACCTAAAGACTTAAAGGTTGTAGCCTTCTCACAAGGTCCAGGTTTAGGTCCATGTCTTCGAACTGGCGCTACGGTCGCAAGAGCCTTAGCGTCTTATCTTGGTATTCCTTTGGTTGGTGTCAACCATTGTGTGGCACACATTGAAGTCGGCAAATTAAAAACTGGTGCTGTTGACCCTGTCACGCTTTATGTTTCTGGCGGGAATACCATAGTGGCGGCTTTTGATTCTGGACGTTATCGGGTTTTTGGCGAAACATTGGACATAGCTCTTGGAAATTGTCTGGACGTTTTTGCAAGAGAAGCGGGACTAAGGCAAAAGCTTGGTGAACCCTTTGGAGCTGTTGTGGAAAAACTTGCAAAAAATGGGCAGAAGCTTATTCCCTTGCCATACACGGTAAAAGGTATGGACATGTCCTTTAGTGGCTTACTTACGGCGGCAGTTAACTTGCTGAAGAAAGGTGAGACTAAACTGGAAGACTTATGCTATAGTCTACAAGAAACAGCCTTCTCTATGGCAACAGAAGTTACAGAAAGAGCTCTAGCCCATACGGAAAAGAAGGAAGTTCTGTTAACGGGCGGCGTAGCCGCCAACAAAAGGCTTCAGGAAATGATTAGGTTAATAGCTGAGGAGCATGATGCCAAATTCTGTGTTGTGCCAAGCCAGTTCGCCATAGATAACGGCGCTATGATAGCTTGGACTGGTGTTTTAGCTTTCGCCCACAGCATGATAACGCCAATTCATAGGAGTTTCGTACGGTTGAGGTGGCGGCTTGAAGAGGTCGAGGTTCCTTGGATGAAATAAGTCACCCAAAGCTAATTAAAAAGGGGGCTGAGGCATGCCTATATCTTGCGGATTGGCATGGCAGAAAAGTGATAATGAAAGAGCGGCTACCAAAAAAGTATAGAGTTTCAGCCTTGGATGAGCAAATAAGAACCTACAGAACAGTACATGAGCCTCAGCTGATGCACGAAGCCAAAAAGGCTGGTGTGCCCACACCGACGATCTATTTAGTTGACGCAAAAAAGGCCACAATCATAATGGAGTTCGTAGAAGGAGAGCAAGTAAAAAGGTTGTTAGCCAAAGTTTCTCAAAGCCAAAGGCTGGCGTTGTGCCGTAAAATAGGCAAATTTATCGGCAAACTGCATAAAAACGGGATAATTCACGGCGACTTGACAACGTCTAATATGATTCAAACTCCTGAGGGAAAAATCTTTTTTGTGGATTTTGGTCTTGGCGAGAAATCACTGGAACTTGAAGCAAGAGGCGTGGATTTGCATCTAATGAAAAGAGCATTACAGAGCACACATTTTCAGGTTGCCGAAAAATGTTTTAACGCTATAATTGAGGGTTACGCGAGCGTTTTAGATTCGGGCGAAGTGAAAAAGGTTTTAGACAAAATAAGGGAAATAGAGAGAAGAGGGCGCTACGTAGCTGAAAGAAGAGGTGAATAAACACGATAAAAACCGTCTGGTGCATAACATTTTACGTTTCAGACTTGAAGAAGGCGGAGCAGTTTTATGGGAAAATCCTCGGCTTGGAAAAGAAATACAAGTTTTCAAGCTATGTTGGTTTTGAGTGCGGCGGAGTTGAGATTGGATTAATTCCAAAATTTAAGGAAGGAAAACGTGCTGCTCAAATTTCGCCAACGGTAGAATTTTTGGTGGATAATGTAGAAAAATTCTACAACAAATTAAAAAGCAAGGGCGTGAAGTTTGTTAAGGATTTACATGAAGAACCTTGGGGCGGAAAACAAGCTACTTTCACGGATCCCGACGGGAACATTTTAGAAATTGTGCAGATTGATTGGAAAAAATACTTTACCGTGTCCGCTGAAGGAGCTAGAAAGAAACGTGAACCGCCATGAGCTTCCAATTGAAGGGGAAAGTCATATTCTTCGCAACAAGCAACGTTAACAAGTTTAACGAAGCCCGCAAGGTTTTAAGCCGCTGCAAAATAGCCGTGGGCATGATAAGGGTTAAAACCCTTGAAATTCAAAGCGAAAGCCTTGAAGAAATCGCAAACATAAGCGCCATCCATGCCTTTAAACAGTGCGGTCTCCCCCTTATAGTTGAGGATGCCGGTCTCTTCGTTGAAGCCTTAAAAGGCTTTCCGGGACCGTATTCCTCCTATGTTTACAAGACCATAGGGAACGAAGGCCTATTGAAGCTTATGGAGAAAAGCATAAACAGAAAAGCGAGGTTCCGGTCGGTTGTGGCGTTTTTCTCCGGAGAACTGAATGCTCCAATATGCTTTAAGGGAGAAGTTGTGGGTGAGATAACCAGAGAGCCACGAAGGGAAAGCCATCACGGCTTTGGTTTTGATCCAATATTTAAGCCAGTTAAAAGTCAGAAAACCTTCGCTGAAATGAGCATCAATGAAAAGAACAAATATTCCCATAGAGCAAGAGCCTTCCGAAGGTTTGCAAAATGGTATAAAAGCCTAAAAGTTTAGGCAGATGGTTTAAGTCACCTTTCAAGTAAATTTAAGTGGGAACGAATATCGAAGGTCTTAAATATCCGTCTAACTTCGCTCTTACAGAACTAAAAGGGATAATAATATGCCTAAGCAGGAAAAGGGCAAATCTCACGCAACCAGACCAGTTAGCAAACGTCCTCCAAGTTGGTGTAAATATCAACCAGAAGAGGTGGAAGCCCTAGTCATTAAACTGGCGAGGGAGGGTCATCCCCCAAGCCGCATAGGAACAATTCTAAGGGATCAGTATGCCATTCCATTGGTTAAACCGTTAACCGGCAAGACAATAACCCAAATTCTTAATGAGGCTGAACTTGCGCCTTCATTACCTGAAGACCTTAGTAACCTGCTTAAGAAGGCTGCTAGACTTTCAACTCATCTTGAAAAGCATAGGAAAGACTTGCACAATAAGAGGGCTCTACAGCTTGTGGAGGCGAAAATCCACAAGCTTGCAAGATACTATAAGCGGGAGGGTGTTTTGCCCCCTAACTGGAAGTATGAGCCAAAAGTAGCATCAATAGCCTAAACCTAAGTCCCTTGTTCAATCAGTCGATCGTCTTTAAATTCTTTAATGTGAATAAATTATGATGGAAATGGAATTGGAAGGGAAACAGATCGCAAAATTCTTTGGCGATGTTTCAGATGCCGCAAAAACCATTTTGGAAGCCATTAGAGAAGATGGTTTTATTCACGTTTTTTCGCATTTGGATGCCGATGGCGTTGCCGCCGCCGGTATTATCGGGAAAGCCCTTTACAGGCTTGACGCCAGATTCCGCGTCAGGATAACCCAGTGGGTTGACGAAAAACTGGTGACGGAAATACTGCAAGAAAAGCCTCAAATGGTTATTTTCTTAGACCTTGGAAGTGATTATGCAAATTTGTTAAGGCAGAAAACCAAAGGCATTAAAGTTGTCGTTTTAGATCACCATCAGCTTAGCGGAGAACTGAGCGGCGATTTTCCATGCGTCAACCCCCACTTACACGGTATTGACGGGGCACGAGAAATTAGTAGTGCTGGAGTGGCCTATTTTGTGGCTAAAACAATTGATAAGGTGAATATGGATTTGGCTCCAATAGCCATCGTTGGAGCACTTGGAGACTTACAAGACAAGTATGACCAGAGAATGCTTGGAGGACTTAACGAGAAAATTGCAGAAGACGCAAGAAGCCAAGGACTGCTGACGGTCGAGAAGGACTTAATATTTTTCGGGAGAGAAACTCGTCCAATCCACAAAACCTTGGCATCTACAACAAACCCGTTTATTCCAGGCATAAGTGGAGAAGAAGACAAAAGCTTGGCTTTTCTGGCAAGCATTGATATAAAGCCAAAATATGGTGATAAGTGGCGGGCTTTAAGGGACCTTTCAGAAAATGAAAAAAGGAGGCTTTGCTCTGCACTGGCGGAGTATCTGCTCTCAAAAGGGCTGCATTATGAAATATCAAACCTTATAGGGTATGTTTACACCCTTAGCAAAGAAGAGCCTTGGACACCACTGAGAGATGGAAGAGAGTTTGCGGTTCTGCTTAATGCTACTGGGCGAATGGACAAGCCTTCTGTTGGTGTGGCGGTTTGCATGGGTGACAGAGGTGTCGCCCTAGAAGAAGCCAGCAAAATACTTGAGGATTATAGGCGGACAATTAATAAGTATTTAGGCTGGATTATGGAGAAGCCTGAAAGGATAAGGGAGATGGAAAGCATCTACGTTGTTTACGGCGAAGACTTTATAGACGATAAGATTGTCGGCGCTATATCATCAATTCTCACAACAAGCCTTCCAAATCCTGAGAAACCTCTCATCGCTTATGCAAACGTCAAGGAGGAGGGAATTGTAAAATTTTCAGCAAGAACCATAGATACAGTAGCTTACAAAGGCGTAAACCTTGGACAAATTATGCAGATGGCGGCCGAAAAATGCTGGGGAAAAGGCGGGGGGCATAACGTAGCTGCAGGCGCCCAGGTTCCAATAGAAAATGTGGAGACTTTCATAAGGCTTGTTAATGAACTTGTTGGCAAGCAGCTGGCGGGCGAAAAAAGTGGAAGCTGAAATTATAATAAGCTATGATGATCTGGAAAGCGCAGAGGCAGTTGCAACAGCCATTTCGCCAGATAACTTTAAAGTACCAGCTGGCTTGTCTATTAAAACGAAAAGAGAAGACAAAAGTGTTGTTACACGTATAAAATGTAGAAGGAAGCTTCAAACTTTGATTGCAACAATTGATGATCTACTTTTCGCCACATCGTTGGCGGAGAAAACTCTAAAAACTGCGCGAAAACTTGGATAGATGGTTTTAAAATGCTTGACATAAAATTAATTCGAGAAAAACCAGAATTTGTGAGGGAAAACCTGCAAAGAAGGGGCGAACCTGAATTTTTACGAATGTTGGATGAACTGGTTGAATGCGATAAGCTTAGGCGTCAGCACCTAACAAGGCTTAATGACTTGCGACGAGAGAGAAACTGCATAACAATGGAAATCGCGGCTGCAAAAAAGAAGGGTGCAGATACTTCTTCAATGATTTTGAAGGCTAAGGAGAAAGACAAAGAAATAGAGAATCTGGAGCGGCTGGTGGACGGATACGAGGAGAAAGTGCGCTACTATCTTATGAGGCTTCCAAACCTTTTGCATGATTCTGTTCCAGTAGGTAGAGATGAACATGACAATGTTACTGTAAGAACTTGTGGGGAAATACCGCGCTTCAATTTTCCAATTAAAGACCACATTGAAATTGGCTTAAGCCTAGACATAATGGACATTGAAAGGGCTGGAAAAATTGCTGGAGCAAGATTCTTTTACCTTAAAGGGGAGGGCGTCCTACTTGACATAGCCTTGCTAAACTTTGCATTGGAGGAAATGATTAAGAAGGGCTACATGCCAATAGAACCCCCCTTTCTGATGAGGCGCAAACCCTACGAGGGTGTCACTGCCCTTAGCGACTTCGAAGACAGTCTCTACAAAATCGAAGATGAAGACCTATACTTAATTGCGACTTCAGAGCATCCTATGGCGGCGATGTTTATGGATGAGGTCTTAAGAGCTGAAGACCTGCCTATCAAGTTTGTGGGTATAAGCCCAAATTTTAGAAAAGAGGCTGGTGCTCACGGCAAGGACACCAGAGGGATTTTCCGTACTCACCAATTTAACAAGGTTGAGCAGTTCATATTCTGCAAGCCTGAAGACTCATGGATGTTCCATGAAGAGCTTATTAGGAATGCTGAAGATCTTGTTCAAAAACTTGGCCTACCATATCGCGTAGTGAACGTCTGTACGGGCGATATTGGAACAGTTGCCGCTAAAAAATATGATATTGAGGTTTGGATGCCAGCGCAAAAAACCTACAGAGAGATAATTTCATGCAGCAACTGCACTGATTATCAGGCTAGGCGTTTAAACATTAAGTATAGGGAAAAAGAGGGGGAACCGCCTAGGGGTTTTGTTCACACGCTCAACTCCACGGCTTTGGCTACGGGAAGAACCATTGTGGCTATACTTGAAAACTATCAGCTGGCGGACGGGTCAGTGATTATCCCGGAAACTTTGCGAAAGTATATGGGCGGCTTGGAGAAAATAGAGCCTAAAAGGTAAAGCTTAATACCCTTGTAATGCGACTTTTCTCGCTATTAAGAACGGAGGTCAGCCTTGTCATCGAAAAAAGTGAGGGATAAATGGCGCAGCAAAGCTTGGTATACAGCTGTTGCTCCACCATACTTTGGAAACGTTGAATTGGGCACAATACCAGCAGACGAGCCGGAAAAACTCATCGGAAGAGTTATGGAGGCAACGCTTTACGATATTACTGGCGACTTTTCCCACCAATACCTAAAATTGTACTTCCAAATTACACGGTTAGAGGGCAAAACAGCCCGCACAATGTTTAAGGGGCATGAATATTCAAGGGACTACCTTAGAAGTCTTGTTAGGCGAAGAACAACAAAGGTTGATGGAATTTTCAACGTCTCAACAAAAGATGGATACAGATTTAGAGTGGCGGTTTGCGCATTCACCCTTTCAAGGATAAAGACTTCACAGGAGCATGCTATACGCAAAATTATGGCGAAGATGGTTGATGATAAAAGCGCCAACCTAACAATGGACCAGTTTGTTCAAGAAATGGTTCTTGGGAAAATAGCATCAGATATTTACAATGAAGCGAGGAAAATTGTTCCCCTTCGCCATGTTGGTGTTAGGAAGTCTAAGCTTCTGACACAGGTGGCTCAGTTACAAGCGCCACTTCAAAGTACTGAGCAACAGAGTTAGCCTTCAATAACTTTTTTGCCATATTCGTAGCCCATTTCAAAGGCGTTTAGGTTTAATTCCTCTGTTCCCTTTGGCACATTAACCTTAATTGACTCTCTCAGGGCTTCTTTGTCGACAATTCCAGTAATTGCCGTGAAAGCCCCCAACATAGCGACATTAGCAACAATCCTTCTTCCCAGCTCTTCGGCCATCCTTGTGGCTGGAACGCGGAAAACCTTCACGTCTTCAATTTTTCTCTCGTTGGGAATCATGTCCGGGTCAAGTATTATTGTCCCTCCTTTTTTAACAGTCTCTGCATACTCATTGTAGGCGTGCTGAGACATTACCACTAAAATATCCGGTTCGGTGACTTTTGGAAAGTCAATCTCATAGTCTGCTATTACGACTTCAGATCTGCATGCTCCACCCCTCGACTCAGGCCCATAAGACTGTGTTTGTACGGCGTGTTTTCCGCCGTATATACACGCGGCTGTAGCCACCATAATTCCGGACTTAATTATTCCTTGTCCGCCAAAACCTGCAAATCTGATTTCGACACGCATAGTGCCTCACCTACATTCCTTCCTCTTTCATTATTTGCGCTATTTTATTGTGAAACAGCTCCTCATAAGTTGGCTTTTGAATATCAACAAATTCGCCGACAACTATTCTTTCAGGGTTTATTTCCGCCTTAGCCGGGTCTGAAAAGTTGGCAACAACCACCACTTTCTTAAACCACTCCATCATTTCAAGCCCTGTTCGCATCTTGTTCCGGCGTCCATAGATCTCTGGGCAAGGTGATATAACCTCTATAAAGGAGAAGCCCTTTCTCTGCAGAAGCTTCTTTATGGACATTATCAGCGTCCGCACGTGAAGAGTTGTCCATCTTGCCACATATGTGGCGCCAGCCGCCGTTGCCAAATGAACCAAGTTGAATGGATGCTCTATATTCCCATAAGGCGTTGTCGTTGTGAAGGCTTCTAGCGGCGTTGTTGGTCCAAACTGCCCGCCGGTCATTCCGTAGTTGAAGTTGTTGGCGCATATCACTTTAATTCCAATATTTCTTCTAGCAGCATGTATGAAATGGTTTCCCCCTATGGCGAAGAGGTCGCCGTCGCCGCTTATAACGACAACTTCTAGCTCCGGGTTTGCGAGTTTAACGCCTGTCGCAAAGGCGATTGGACGCCCGTGAGTCGTGTGAAAGGAATCCACATTAGTGTAGCCAGCTGCCCTCCCAATGCAACCTATTCCTGAAATGACGACAAGCTTGTCAAGGTTTATCTGCAGCTCGTCAACTGCATGCACAAAAGCGTTAAGTATTATGCCGTTTCCGCATCCGGAGCACCATATGTGGGGCATCATGGCAGCTCTCAGATATTTTGAAAGAGGGTGCTGCTCGACGGTTTCTGTCATTCACTATGCCTCCTTATAAATTCGAGAATTTCCATGGGCGTATGCGGTTCCTCACCTAATCTTGGCAAGTGAAAAACCGGCGTCTCTTTCGAGGCTCTTTCAACTTCCCTTACCATTTGCCCGCAATTCATTTCCGGAACAATTATGGCTTTGGCTTTTTCAGCAGCCCTTGCCACATGCTCTTCTGGGAAAGGCCAGAGGGTTATTGGGCGTAGGAGTCCGGCTTTTATGCCTTGCTGTCTCGCCTTTCTCACGGCGCTTAGGGCTGCCCTTGCAACTATTCCATAGGCAAAGACCACTATTTCGGCGGAGTCCAACATTTGTTCTTCTACGCGGATAATTTTGTCAGAATTCTTCCTAATTTTGTCGCAGAGTCTCTTTACAAGTCTCATTTGAACCTCTGAGCTTTGTGTGCGTGGATAGCCGTACTCATCGTGGGTTAAGCCTGTTGCATGAAAACGGAAGCCTTCTCCAAAGCAGGCCATGGGTGGAACTAGATAGTCGTTGGGCATGAAGGGCGCATACTTGTCTGGCGGAGTGTTAGGCTTTTTGCGGTTAACAATCCTTATCTTTTCAGCTGGCGGTATAACCACCTTTTCCCACATGTGGGCGACAACCTCGTCAGCCATTACAAGCGCCGGAATACGGTAAGTTTCAGATAAGTTAAAGGCTTCTATTGTCAGGTCAAACATTTCCTGAGCAGAGGAGGGCGCTAAAGCAATGATCTCATAGTCGCCATGAGAACCCCATTTGGCCTGCATGACGTCCTGCTGTCCGGGAAGGGTTGGCTGTCCAGTGCTTGGGCCCCCCCGCATTACATCAACAATTACGCATGGGGCTTCCGTCATAGCGGCTAAGCCTATATTCTCTTGCATTAAGCTAAAACCCGGCCCTGAAGTGGCTGTCATAGCTTTTAAACCGGCGTAGGACGCGCCTATTACTGCGGCTATGGAGGCTATTTCATCCTCCATTTGAATGTAGATTCCGCCAACTTTTGGCATTCGAGCTGCAATGTGCTCGGCTATTTCAGTGGCTGGCGTTATAGGATAGCCAGCGAAAAATCGGCATCCGGCTGCGATGGCGCCCTCTGCGCATGCTATGTCGCCGCTCATAAAATGCACACCAGTTAAGACCGTTTTTTCACTATCCATCTAACATCCATCCTTACATTGTTTTTCCTTAACGAAAATTGCAAAGTCTGGACATATTGCCGTGCAGAAGCTACATAGTATGCAGCTTTTTTCATCAACAACTCTTGGAGGATGAACTCCTCTGGCATTAATCTCGTCAGATTCCTCTAAAACTTTTCTGGGACAGTATTGAATGCAGAAGCCGCAACCCTTACACTGGTCTTTTAATATATGGATTTCAGCCTTTGGCCTTGAAACCTTCTCAAGGTCTAAGGGGGTTCTCCAAAGCCTTTCTGGCATTTAAGTCCCTCCATCTCTTAAGAAAACCTTTTTGGCGTGTTCTATTTCTTCCCGGGTTATGCTCTTCACAATCTTTTGCATTTCATAAATCTTGGAGGCGAATCTTTCTCCTTCCGCTGCTGTAACCCATAACAGCTGAAGTCTTTCTTTGTTTAACTTGTTCTGTTCCATTTTCTTCCATAAGCGTTCCACACGTCTTTGGGTGTGATAGTTGGCGTTAATATAGTGGCAGTCTCCCGGGTGGCAGCCAGCCACAAGGACTGCGGCGGCGCCTCTTGCAAAGGCTCTTTCAACAAATTTTGGAGCAACCCTTCCCGAGCACATTATTCTAATTATTCGGACGTTTGGCGGATACTGCATCCTACTGACTCCGGCAAAATCTGCACCTGCATAGGCGCACCAATTGCAGCAGAAAGCGACAATTTTCTTGTCGGCATCATATTCCGTAACGGAGTCAATTTGAGCTATTATCTGCTCATCAGCGAAGTGGTTCTGGGTTAATGCATCGATTGGGCATTCTGCGGCACATGTTCCGCATCCTCCACAAGCGGCCTCAACAATTTCAACGCGCTTAAGCTCTTTGTTAAGAGTTATCGCGTTGTAGGGGCAAACCTTTGTGCAAAGTCCACAAGCCTTACATTTTTCCACATTCAAAATTGGCGTAATGGCCTCAACCGTGACTTTACCCTTAGCCATTAATATGCCAGCTCTGGCTGCAGCTGCGCTGGCTTGTGTTACGCTGTCCTTTATGTCTTTTGGAGCTTCAGCGCACCCGGCGAAAAATATGCCTCCCGTGGCGGCGTCCACTGGCCTAAGTTTTGGGTGGGCCTCCATGAAAAATCCGTCCTGTGTCCTCGAAAGAGTCAAAAGCCTCTGTATCACTTCGCTGTCTTTTCGCGGCTCAATCCCGACAGATAGAACAACCATGTCAAAGTTCATTTTATAAGGCTCGTTCAAAAGCGTGTTTTCGCCTATGAGCCAGAGGTTCCGGGTCTTCTTGTCCTCAATTATTTTTGCCGGAAGCCCCCGGATGAATATTACGTCTTCCTTTTTAGCCCTCTTGTATAGGTCTTCAAAGCCCTTTCCATATGCACGAATATCAACATAAAAGACGTAGATTTCAGTTTGAGGCCAGTGCTCTTTGATGAGGAGGCTGTCCTTTATGGTGTTCATACAGCAAACATTGCTGCAGTAGGTTCGTCCAGTCCTATTGGAGCGGGAGCCAACACATTGTATGAAAGCCACACGCTTCGGAACCTTCATGTCGCTGGGCCTAATAAGCCGTCCTCCAGACGGACCGCCAGCATTAATTAGCCTTTCAAATTCCAGAGATGTAATCACATTAATATATTTGCCATAACCGTACTGGGGAAGCGCGGATGGGTCGAAAACGTCTGCTCCCGTCGCCACTATTATCGTTCCTACTTCTAGTTCCACGGTTTCAGGTTTCATTGTGAAGTCTATGGCTTGCCTGTCGCAAGATTTAATGCATTTGTCGCATACTATTACGCCGTTTTTGTTTAGGCATAGGTTCATGTCAATTATGTAGGTTGATGGAACCGCTTGTGCAAACGGCGTGTAAATGGCGTGTCTCAGGGCTAAGCCAGCGTCAAACTCGTTTGGCGCCATCAATGGACAAACTTTCGAGCACTCGCCACACGCCGAACAGTTTTCCTTCACATAACGCGGCTTTTTTAACACTTTTACTCGGAAGTTGCCGATATACCCCTTTACATCGATAACTTCACTGTTTGTTAATAGTTCAATGTTTGGGTGATGCCCCACATCAGACATTTTTGGGGCAAGAATGCATATGGAACAGTCCATCGTTGGAAAAGTCTTATCTATTCTCGCCATCATCCCGCCGATGCTCGGTTCCTTCTCCACCAAATAAACCTTATGACCGGTGTCAGCAAGATCCAGTGCTGCTTGAATCCCTGCAACGCCGCCGCCAATTACAAGTGCCTTTCTTATAATCGGCACTTCAATTTCCTTGGCTGGCTTTAGTAATGCCGCCTTGGCCACAGCCATTTTCACAAGGTCTTTGGCTTTTTCAGTTGCCGCCTTCCTATCATGGAGGTGGACCCAACTGCACTGCTCCCGTATGTTAGCCATCTCAAAAAGGTACTTGTTCAACCCAGCCTCTTCGCACACTTTTCGGAATGTGGGTTCGTGGAGGCGGGGGGAGCATGAAGCAACAACCACACGGTTAAGCCTGTACTCCTTAATATCACTCTTTATGAGCTCTTGCCCTTGGTCTGAACATGTATATCGGTAATCCCTCGCAAAAACAACGTTTGGAAGTGTGGAAGCGAACTCTGCGACCTCTTTACAATCAATAGAGCCCGCAATATTCAAACCGCAGTGACAAACATAAACCCCTATGCGTATTTCCTCTCTCGCCATTTTCCAATCACCTTAGACCCAAGACTTTAAATAACAATCAATTGAAAATGCCGCAATCCTTCCAGCACATATAGCCTCAATTATTGAGGCTGGACCAGTCACAGCGTCCCCTCCGGCAAAAACACCCTCAAGGGTTGTCTCCATAGTTAACGGGTTAACACAAATTGTTCCGTCTTCATTCAATTCAATTTCCTTAGGCAGGAAATAGAGATCTGGGACTTCGCCTATCGCCAGAACCACCATGTCCGCCTCTTTAACAAACCCGGAACCTTCAATTGGGATTGGTTTTCTTCTTCCGGTCTCGTCTAACTCGCCTAACTTCATCCGATCAAACTCAACAGCGGATACCCCTTTATTGTCACCCAAAATTCTCTTCGGAGAGACTAAGAACTCAATTTTTGCACCTTCATCTTCTGCCTCTTTAACTTCCCATGGGTTTGCGGGCATCTCCTCCCTAGACCTTCGATAAAAAATAGTCGCCTCCTTAGCCCCGTGTTTGATGGCGGTTCTTGCGGAGTCAACTGCAACATTTCCACCGCCAATGATGGCAACACGTTTACCCCTAACATTCGGCTCTACTCCAGAGTTAAACATCCAGAGAAAGTCTAGCGCGTGCACAACCCCTTCTAGGTCAACGCCCACAATTTTCAAGTGCTGCCCTTTATTGGCACCGACACCAACGAAAGTGGCGTCATAGCCTAGATCCCCTAAATTGCTAAAATCGACATCTTTACCGACCACCACGCCAGTCTTTATTTTGACACCAAGGTCCTTCAACGCTTGTATGTCCATGTCTAAAAGTTCCCTTGGAAGACGATAAGTGGGCAAACACTTCCTTAACATGCCACCAGGTTCTTTCATAGCCTCAAAAATTGTAACTTCATAGTTTTTCAAAGTTAAATCATGAGCAACGGTGAGCCCTGCAGGTCCAGAACCTATAACTGCAACTTTCTTTTTTGCTGGTTCTGCCTTAATTTTCCTTTTTTTCTCCTGTACAAATTCATCCCTCATTTTTTCGGCCTTTTTTATGACTTTGCTTAAGTCTAATCCTGCACGCTCCGGATGAAAACAGGCACAAATCGTGACTAGGGGGATGGGGGATACTTTAACAATTTTTTTGATAGCATTTTCAAATGCTTGCGTACGTCCAGCTTTGATTGCGAACTTTCTGGTGTAGAGGAATATTTCTGGCGGTTTTAATGCTTGAGGACAGTGTCTATAGCAGCGATAACACCAGGCACAGAGCCAAATCTCATCTAAAACAAAAGCTTCTTCGATGTTTAAAAAAATCTTTTCAAGGATATTTCTCGGGTTGTACTCCCCTTTTAGGAGTTCTGCCATGGGGCAGCTTGCCGTGCATATGCCGCATTCAAAGCAGAACTTAATTTTCTCTGTGTCTGGATATTCGGCGAGAACTTCTTTATAAGTTACAGTTTTTCCGGCGCTCAACTTAGCCGCCTCCTATTATTGGAAGGCTCATAAATATAAACTTTACAAATGTAAAGGTTTTAAATCGTAGGCCAAACCTCTTTTATAGACATCACAACTAAATAAACCATATAGACTGAGGAGCGCCTCTATGGAAGAGGTTAAAGTTGTTTTTTACGGAGTCGGCGCCGTCGGAAGTTTAATAGCAAAATCTCTTCTCGAGAAGAAAGGCGTAAAGATAGTTGGCGCAATCGACATTGCAAAGGACAAGGCGGGCAAGGATTTAGGCGAAGTTTTAGACTTAAACAAAGAACTGGGCATAATAGTTTCAAGCGACGTTGATTCTGTACTTTCAAAAACGAGGCCAGACATCGCCGTTCACGCCACATCATCCTACCTTAAAGACACTTATCCTCAAATAGCCTCCATAATCAAACATAGTATCAATGTCGTATCAACATGCGAAGAGCTCTCATACCCTTACTACTCAGAGCCAAAAATCGCGAGAGAACTGGACATGCTGGCTAAAAAGCATGACGTAACAGTTTTGGGAACCGGAATAAACCCCGGCTTCTTAATGGATACTCTTGTAATAACTCTTACGGCGGCATGCCAAAGAATAGATAAAATCGAAGCTGTTAGGATTATGAATGCCGCAACGAGACGTTTACCCTTCCAGAAGAAGATAGGCGCAGGCTTAACTTCCGAGGAGTTCAAGCAAAAAATTGAAAAGGGAGAAATAACCGGGCATGTGGGGCTTAAACAGTCCATTGCAATGATAGCAGACGCTTTAGCGTGGAAACTTGATGAAATAAGGGCTGATTCTGTTGAACCGGTAATAGCCAGAGAAACAGTAAAAAGTGACTTTATAAGGGTTGAAGCTGGAAAAGTTGCAGGTTTGAGGCAGACGGCGAAGGGCATGATGAAGGGCGAAGGGGTCATAATCCTAGATTTTCAAGCCTATATTGGGGCGAAAGAAGAGTATGACGCCGTAACAATCACAGGCGTTCCAACAATCAAGCAGAAAATTCAGCCATGCGTCCACGGGGACGCAGGCACGGTGGCAGTAATTGTAAACTCTATCCCAAAAGTGCTAAAGGCTCCGGCCGGCTTACTGACCATGAAAGATTTGCAAGTTCCCTCAGCTGCTGTTGAGGATGTGCGGAAATACCTATAATTTTAATGCTTTTTAGGAAGTGTCAGTTTGAGGTTTCGTGTTGATATAAGCTGCGATTTAGGCGAAAGCTATGGGGCATTCAGAATTGGGAACGACGAGGAAATAATGCCCTACATAACTTCTGCTAATGTTGCGTGTGGTTTTCACGCCGGCGATCCTTTAACAATGGTGAAGACGGTAGCTTTGGCAAAGAAGTATGAGGTCGCCGTGGGTGCTCATCCTGGATATCCAGATTTAATGGGTTTTGGAAGAAGGGAAATGCAACTGTCAAACGAGGAGGCAAAAAGCTACATCATTTACCAGGTTGGCGCGCTTCTCGGATTTGTCAAAGTTTTCGGCTTAAGTCTTCAACATGTAAAGCCTCACGGTGCGATGTATAATACGGCATTAAAGGATAGAGAGCTTTCCAAGGCTATAGCTGAAGCTGTCGCAGAGCTGGATAAGAACTTAATTGTTTTCGCACCGCCGAAATCCACAATGGCTGAGTTGGCTGCCAACGCTGGATTACGGGTTGCCTACGAGTTTTTTGCGGACAGAGCCTATAACCCGGACGGAAGTCTAGTTTCAAGGAGGAAACCTGGCGCTGTGATTGAGGAGCCTGAAGAGGTTGTTAAGCGAGCCATACAAGCCATAAAGGAAGGCGTAATTGAAGCTTTTAGCGGTGAAGTCGTGAAGCTTGGACAAATTCACACAATTTGTGTTCATGGCGACACGCCAAAAGCTGTGAAGTTAGCTGAAGCATTAAGAAAAGGGCTTGCTAAAGCTGGGATAGATGTTAAACCGGTAAGCCAATTTATCTAATGATGCCCATGAGAGGCTTGGTTTATCCCTCTGCGCGTTATCTTCCCTTTGGCGATCACGCCCTAATAGTTGAGTTTGGCGATGTGATTGATTTGGCGGTGAACAGCAAAGTCATCGCCTTAAACGAGGCTCTTTTAAAAGCTGACATAAAAGGCGTTGAGGAACTCGTCCCTACCTATAGGTCGCTGCTTGTTCGTTATAATCCAGCTGAAATAACTTATGAACAACTTGTGGCACGCGTTAATGAAATTGAAAAGATGCTGAAAGACAAGCCCGCAGAAATGGTGAGAAGAAAGCTTATTGTTCCAATCGTTTACGGAGGCGCTTATGGACCAGACTTGGGTTATGTGGCTCAGTATCACGGGTTAACAGAGGAACAAGTTGTTAAGTTTCACTCAGGAAGAGACTATAGGGTTTATATGATAGGCTTCGTCGCCGGCTTCCCATACTTAGGCGACGTTCCAGAAGAAATTGCAACACCACGTCTTGAAACTCCGCGTCTAAAAGTGCCAGCAGGCTCTGTTGGCATTGCAGAAAGACAGACGGGAATATATCCATGTGAAGCCCCTGGTGGATGGCGGATAATAGGTAGAACACCAATCAAGCTTTTTGATCCAAGACAGCAACCCCCAGCTCTACTAAAACCTGGGGACGTTGTTAAATTCCAACAGGTTTCGGAGGAGAATTACAAGAAAATTGAGGAACTTGTTAAGATGGACGCTTTCAAGCTACAATTTGAGGAACTGTAGGCATGAAAGTTTTTCAAGTGTTAAAACATGGATTTTTTACAACAGTGCAAGACTTGGGTAGATATGGCTACCTTAAATATGGAGTTGCGATTTCAGGTGCTATGGACTCGTTTTCAATGATTGTGGCAAATTTACTCGTTGGAAACAACCCTAATGACGCATGTTTGGAAATAACCCTTATAGGACCAGAACTTCAGGCGTTGGCAGATACTCAGATTGCTGTAACTGGAGGGAAAACTTCGGTGAAAATCGATGGTGAGGAGGCACCAATGTGGCAAACATTAACCGTGCGCAAGGGAGACGTTGTCTCCATTGAAAAGATCGAAAGCGGATGTAGATGTTATCTTTCCATTAGAGGAGGAATAAACACGCCCATAGTTCTTGGGAGCAGGTCAACTTATGTCCGTGGACGCTTTGGTGGAATAAATGGAAGACAACTAAAAGCTGGAGATATAATTGAAGGTTTCAACGTCTCACCAGTTGATGTTGTCTTTAGAATGCCAGAAAATCTCGTGCCGCGTTTTATGGAAAGTTTCACCGTGCATGTTGTCTTGGGACCCCAAGCAGACATGTTCACTAAAAGAGGAATTGAGACTTTCCTTTTAAACCCTTATAAGGTTACAATAGATTCTGACCGCATGGGTTACCGCCTCGAAGGACCAGCGATACAGCATAAGGGAAAGGTTGACATAGTCTCGGACGCCCTCTTGCCTGGGACAATTCAAGTCCCAAAAGATGGAAAACCCATCATTATCATGAGGGATGCCCAAACAACCGGAGGCTATCCAAAAATAGCAGCTGTAATAACTCCAGACTTGGATAGACTTGGGCAAGCCAAGCCAAATGATATCATAAGGTTCTTGGAGATTACACTAGAAGATGCCCGTAAAAGGCTTTTAGAGTATCGAGAAATGCTCACTGGTTTGGCTGGAAAGTTAATGAAATCTCTTAACCTTTAAATTAGCTTTCGACGCTTTAGTGCATGGTGTTCCAATGCCATTAAGATACATTCATGAAAAAGGCGCCCTATCAATTGGAGAATTAATTGAAAGAGTTAAAGGAGGTCCAAATTTTCAAAAGGCTGGAGCTATCGCCGTCTTTATTGGTGTTGTCCGTGGAGAGAATCCAAGGGGAGAAAAAGTTCAAAAATTGGAAATTGAAGCTTATAATGAAGGGGCTGATGAAGTGCTGTCGAAGATATGTCTAGACTTAAAAAGTGGAAAGGACATAGTTGACGTTCAAATACACCATTTTGTGGGCGAATTCGGAGTTGGCGAAGACCTTGTTTATGTCGTTGCTGCCGGTTCCCACAGAGAGGATGTTTTTCCAGTTTTGAGAGAGGCTGTTGAGCGGTATAAGAAGGAGGCCCCAATTTTCAAGAAGGAGTATGTAACCACTAAAGAGGGCCGCGAGAAGGCTTACTGGGTCGAGGAAGCTAAAGAAGAATAGTCACTGGTTTTGCAAAGTGTTATTAAGTATTTCATAGAAGCTTATTGTTAAGGAGATGAATTTGGCTTGGAAAAGAAAAGTTATGCATGGTTTGAGAGGCGGAGAAGGACAAAGGCTCTGGATTTAGCCCAAGAACAGATTACAAAGGCTTTGGACACTGTAACGCTTCTTCATTATGCCATGAAGAAGATGGCTGAAGGCAACAGGAAGGAAGCCATGCAGCACATCGAAAACATTTTTAATGTTGAGAAGGAGGTTGACAGGCTTCGAACAGAAGTCTTTAAGGAACTCTCCAAGGGCGTAGCTCTTTTTGCAGATTACCGCGAAGACTTAATGCACCTCGTAAAGAGACTTGATACGCTTGCCGACCACGTGAAGGACGCGGCAAGATGCATTAAAATGCTTGAAGCTGCTAAGATTCCAAAGGATCTTTGGGAGAATACAACCAATACAACATCGTTTCTAGTGGAGTGCGCCCATGCCTTAAGGGGAAGCATCGAGAAAATCGCCGTGGATTCTTCTGCAGCTATAGGCGGAGCGAAAAAGGTTGAGGAGATTGAAAGGAAAATTGACGATGAATATCTTAAAACCAAAGCCTTATTCGTTAAATATGGAGGGCAGATAGACAGCGGCTCGATGGTCATTTTCGATGACCTTGTGGAGTTTATTGAGCATGCTGCGGACATGTGCGCTGACACAGCAGATTATATAGTTATACTTGCAAGCAGGGAATAACCAAGCAGCCTATTTTGTTTTCTCTTTTGATATTAAATTGCCTAGAGCGTAGGCTGCAGCTGAAACTATAGTTAGGCCGAAGAGACCCGCTGCCAATGTTGATAGGTATGGGTTTTCAATTGCTGGGAGATTGTAGTCTGGCATTAGCCCATTCCAGAATGGTTCTGCCTCTTCTACTTTCAGGGTTTCAGCCACTGTTTCTAGGCCGTCTGGATAAGATGAGGCGAAGGGTATTAGGATTGCAAGTCCGACAGTTATTAGGATTAATGCTTTGATGTAGCATTTCAAATGGCTTCCCTCTTTAGGAAAGCTAACCCATTCAATATTGTGGGTTGCATTCGGTATAGTTGTGTTATGGCTGTTGTTGTTATTGCTGCTTCACCAATGCCTATTAGGATGTGCCAAAAGAGCATGGCTGGGACTGTTACGGTTATTCCGCCAGCTTCTGTGAAGGCTGATGAAAAGCCTATCTGCAAGCCGCATGCCAAGGCTCCAAGAACAACTGATAGCCATGAAGCCGTGAATACGCCGATGAAGAAGCGCTGGCCTTTAGTTGATTTTCCAGCTATGAGTCTAACTATGAAGAAGCTTATGCCGCCTATAACCGCCATATTAAAGATGTTTGCTCCTAGGGCCAAAATTCCTCCGTCTGCAAATAACAGTGCCTGCATGAGCAGGACTATTGTCATGCTTAAGATTGCCGCGTAGGGGCCTAAAACTATTGAGAGGAATGTTCCCCCTACCAAGTGTCCGCTTGTTCCATATGTTATTGGGAAGTTAATCATTTGGGCTGCGAAGACGAAGGCGCTAGAAACCGCCAGTAGGGGGGCTAATGATTTTGGATATGTAGCTTTCGCCTTTTTCCATGACAAAACCAGAAAGATGATGGACATTGCAGCCATTGTGGCGGCGATTTCCGGGCTTATGTAGCCATCTGGTATGTGCATGTAGATTAACCTCGGTATTACTTTTTTATTAAAAAGTATTACTTATAAACTTTGCCGTTTAAAATTTGAAAATTGAAGGTTTAAGAGAGTAATTCCATTAAGATTTGGTTTAGCTGTTCTTTGTCTTTTATTTTCTTGAAGACGGCTTTCCCAGTTGCGTATAGGCGTATGTAGGTTTCTTTGTATGTTAGGTCGAAGATTATCTTTGCTGTGGCTTTTTGCACTATGGCTTTTTTCAGTATTTTCGTTATTGCCTTCTCTTTTTTGTCGTATTTGAAGTGGATTATGTAGTCTCTCTCTGCTCCGCAAGCCTCTTCAATTCTTGCTACATAATCGTTTATGACGGTGCTCATAGGGATTTTTCAATCTCCTTTAGGACTTCTACTAGCTTGTCGATTTCTTCTCGGGTGTTGTATATGTATAAGCTTGCCCTTGCTGATGATTTCAACTCGAGTCTCTGGTGCAGTGGTTGGGCACAGTGGAAGCCGCTTCTTATCATTATGCCATAAGTGTCTAAGAGCAAAGCCAAATCGTGAGAGTCGAAGCCTTCAAGGTTGAAGGGTACTATGCCGCATTTAACTTTTACGTCCTTTGGTCCGTAAACTCTAACTTTTTCGCATTCTTGGAGGCGTTTGATGGCGTATTCAGTTAGGGCGCATTCATGGGCTTTAGCGTTCTCCATTCCCAGATTTTTTAGGTATTTTATGGCTGCCATTAGGCCTACTCCTCCGCATATGTTTGGTGTTCCAGCCTCGAATTTCCATGGCAAGTCGTTCCATGTTATTTTGCAGTTTTGAGTTTTTGGGTTGTAGGAGACTTCCCGTATCATTTCGCCTCCGCCGTGGAAAGGTTCCATTTTTTCTAAAATTTCCCTTTTGCTGTATAGGACGCCTATTCCTGTTGGTCCAAGCATTTTATGCCCGGAAAAGGCTAGGAAGTCGCAGTCTAATTCTTTCACGTTTATTGGTATGTGGGGTACGGATTGGGCTCCATCGACTAGGATGAGAGCGTTGTTTTCGTGGGCGAGTTTTGCAACTTGTCGCACATCATTTATTACGCCAGCGACGTTTGAGACGTGGGTCACGCAGACCATTTTCACTTTTGGTGATAGGGCTTCCTCAAGGGCTTGCTGGTTTAGGGTTCCATCTTCGTTAACGTCTATGTAGCGTACTTTGAAGCCTTTTATTTTTGAGAGAATTTCCCATGGCACGATGTTGCTGTGGTGCTCCATTAGGGTTACTAGAACCTCGTCGCCTTGTTTGAGGTTTCGCAATCCCCAAGAGTAGGCAACGGTGTTTATGGCTTCTGTTGTTCCTTTTGTGAAGATTATTTCTTCCATGCTTTCTGCACCTATGAATTTGGCTGTTTCTTCGCGAGCGCTTTCATAAAGCTCTGTAGCCTCCAGCGAGAGGGTGTGCACAGCTCTGTGGACGTTGGCATTGTGCAGTTCATAATACTCTTTTATGGCTTCTATTACTTGTTTTGGCTTTTGGGATGTGGCAGCATTGTCAAAAT
>CALJDG010000020.1 GCA_938023865.1 uncultured archaeon
TTTTGGTGGCTGCGTATCCGGCGCGTGCTAATTCGGCTAAGTGGACTATTATGGTTTACATGGCTGCTGATAATAACTTGGACCCGGCTGGGTTGGATGACATTTCTGAAATGCAGATGGTGGGCTCTTCGAATGACGTAAACATTGTCGTCTTATTTGACAGGTGGGGTGAGGCTTGCGGCTTTAATGGGAACAGTGTTACTCCACATCGAGAAGAATACAAACATCACTATTTGGGGTGGCTGGTCAAGCGAGTATGAACTGAACATGGGCGACCCTGAAACGCTCAAGTGGTTCATAAACTACACCATTGAACAATATCCTGCTGAAAAATATGCTTTGATTCTTTGGGATCATGGTGGAAATTGGGAGGGGATCTGTTGGGACTGGACCGAAAATGACCATCTAACAATTGAAGAAGTGAAAATTGCTGTTTCTGAGTCGGCGATAAAACATATTGATTTGTTAGGTTTTGATGCGTGTCTGATGGCAAGCATTGAAGTTGCATACACCATTAGCCTAACTGATAAAGTTGGCGTGATGGTTGCCTCTGAAGATTTTATACCGTGGGATGGGTGGCCTTATGACCTAATTCTAAGCGGTCTAACCGAAAATCCAGAATGGAGCGCAGAGGAATTCTCAATATTCATAGTTGACAATTACATAGCTTCTTATTCGCATGGCACGCAGGGATTCGCATGGTTTGTAACCCTTAGCGCTATAAACCTAACTGAAGTGAAAACTCTTGTAGGTCAAATGGCTGATCTAACCGGCGAAATATTAGCGGATTTCAACAAATACAAACCGGCAGTGACCGCAGCTAAAAGTTCAGCAGACAGATACTGGTTCGGATTTTGGCATCAAGGCCCATACATAGACCTATATCAATTCATTTTCACGTTGGGAACAATCAATAACAAACTAACATCCTACACGGCACCCATCCTCGAAAAGTGGAATGAAGTCGTTATTCATGCCGGAGCATGTAATGGACCACACGTGGACAGCGCCAATGGACTAACCATATACTTTCCGCGAAACCGCAACCTCTTCTACACACCAGAACCATACTATGAAAGCGTCCCAGAATTTGCAGAAGAAACAAAATGGTATGAGCTATTGACCACCTACTTCACCAAAAGCAAAAAGCCCCTCACCATACTTCTCTAATCTTTTTATGAAAATTTCAAAACTTCCGTTACCTCCGAGGTGCACGCCCTACACACTAAATTTCAGTATAAATTGTAAGCCTATTCTGCGTGGTCTGCCCTCAAATTTTCAGCTAGAGCTTGAAAATTGAGTAAAAGCATAATTAAGAACAGAGGTAACGAAAAGTTTCTGTTATGAGACACTAACGGAAAAAATATCATGAAGCCGTGGACGATATTTCGTAATGTGGTCTTTTAGAGTTTTACCTTTGTTAGACGCAAAGTGTTTAGAAGAACTAGCATGGTTACGCCGTCATCGCCTGCTGCTACGGTGAACCATAGAGGAATGAAACCCATAAGTCCTAACGCGCCTAATAATATTTTAACCCCTAGCGAGGCGGCTATGTTTTGTTTAGCAATTCTTACAGTTTTTTGGCTTAGCTTGATTAGGTAAGGCACCTGAATCAGTTCGTCTTTGACGAGGACGATATCGGCTGATTCTAAGGCGACATCAACTCCGCTGCCTCCCATTGCGATGCCTACATCAGAGGCTGCAAGGGCTGGAGCGTCGTTAACGCCGTCTCCTACCATCGCTACTAGTTCGTGCTTTGCTTTCATCTGATCAACAATTTTTAATTTGTCTTCTGGGAAAAGCTCCGCATAAACCTCTTTTACGCCAAGTTTTTCGGCAATTTCATTGGCTATTTCCCTTTTGTCTCCAGTAAGCATAGCCGTATGAATTCCAATGTTTCTTAATGCCTCCATTGCTTCTAATGCGTCTCTTCGCACATCATCAATTAAGCAAAGAGAAGCTTCACCAACTTTATTTATAGCGATGCATACAAAGGTGTGTTTCTCGTTCTCATAAAAGGCAGCTATTTTCTCGCAGTTACAGGAGTATTGTTGCATTAGATCCATGTTTCCGATAATCACTTGCGCTCCATTAACGTTGCCTATAATGCCCTTTCCAGGGATTTCCTCCACATCACTAACATGGAGTTTTTTGAAGGGCAATCCTTGTTCCTCAGCCTTTTTAACAATTGCTTTTGCAATGGGGTGGTTAGAAAATTGTTCCAAAGCGGCAGCGTATGTTAGCACTTCTGGGTTAATTTCTCCGTTAGCCTTAATGTTGTGGACAACCGGTGTTCCCAAGGTCAGTGTGCCCGTTTTGTCGAACACAACAGCCTTCACTTTAGCCATTTTTTCAACGTATATTCCGCCTTTTATAATGGCTCCTTTTCGAGCAGCGACGGTTACTGCCGTGAAAATGGTTGCCGGCACCGAGATCACGAAGGCGCTTGGACATGAAACAACAAGGAGTATCAGAGACCTGTATAGCCACGTTTCGAATGGTCCTCCAGCTATCCTCGGACCAAATATTGCGGTGAATGTTGCAAGTGATATGACGATTGGAACGTAAACTCGAGCAAACTTATCAACCAACTTTTCGATAGACGCTTTTCTTTTCCTAGACTCGACAACAAGTTTCACGATTCTTGAGACTAATGTATCTTCTGCACTTTTATTAACAGCAACTTTGAGGACTCCGCTTAAGTTTAATGTTCCTGCGTAAACGTTGTCGTTTTGTCTCTTTAAAATGGGAATCGATTCGCCCGTAACAAGCGACTGATCGACAGAGGAGACGCCATCAACAACTGTGCCGTCCAGGGGGATTCTCTCTCCAGGCTTAACGACAATAGCCATTCCAAGCTGAACTTCTTTCACATTTACGCTTTCTTCAGAGCCGTTAACTATCACTCTAGCCTTTTCAGGGATAAATCGTGAAAGCTTTTCAACGGTTTTTCTTGCTCTGTCTTGAATGTAGTCTTCAAAATGCTCTGATAGAGAATAAAGAAAAAGCACGGTTGCCCCCTCAAACAGGAAATCCATATATGTGGCGCCCAAGGCAGCTACTGACATCAGGAATTCCACTGAAAACCTCTTTTCAAAAATAAGCCTTCTAAACCCAATGAAGCCAATGTATATGCCAGCAATTAGGACTGATGTATGGTATATTATCCTAGACAGGGATGCCGGTTCATTAAGTAATGGTATAGTAAACCCTAGCGGGACTCCTTGAAAAAATAAGTCGAGCGAACCACCAATAACTATTGTAAAACCCAAAGCAAAGGCAAGCCTAATCCACACCCCTTCTTTTTCCCCTTTGAACTCTTCCGCTACTTTCTCGTCTTTGGTCATGTTCATCTTCGAGACATGAGGGGCAACTATATTAAAATAGTGCTAAAGAAAATGAATAAAATATTTATAGATAAATAGATGTAAGTCCCTATGTTAATAATTGAGTAGATGAGCTTAATGACGGTGGTTAGCGTAACTATCCCAGGAGAACTTCTTAAGAAATTTGATGAATTCATGAAGACGCGAGGGTATTACAGCAGGTCAAAAGCATTTCGAGATGCGATAAGAAGCCTTATGGCTGAAACAGAGCTTGCGAAATTGGAGACCGGTAATGTGGCTGCCACTATCATGATCATATGTGACTACGCAAGAAAAGATGTTGATTTAAGAATGACTGAGGTAAGACATGAATTTGATGATGTAGTTATAGAAAATGTTCACAGGCATATCGGCGAAAAATACTGCCTGGAAATTTTCATTGCGGAAGGAAACAACGAAAGAATACTAGACTTGGTTGGAAGAGTAAGAGGGATGCGAGGCATTCAGCAAGTCAGGGCCATGTTTATGCCATTGTAGAGGGCCTCCAAAATTGTATTAAGGCACGATATTTTATTCAGAGGCGGTGGCTTCGCTAATATGACTCATCACTGGGGGTATATGGCTGCCATTTCATCCGCTTTATTGTTTGGAATTGGGGCGACATTAAACAAAATAGTTCTTGCGGATGTACATCCAACTGTTGTGGCTGGATTAATATATTTATTTGCAGGATTAGCTCTATCCATAGTTCGGTTATCGCCACTTCGTAATCGAGTTATGGCTGTTCTTGCAACGCCTACTAAAACAGAAGCAAGAATTAGTAGAAAGGATTTTGGCATACTTGCACTGGTTGTTCTTTCAGGTTCTACCATTGCGCCTTTTCTATTCCTCAACGGTCTCAATCAGACAACAGCGATAAATGCATCTTTGTTGCAGAATACTGAATCTTTGTTTACAGTGCTCATGGCATTTCTATTTTTGAAAGAGAAGGCATATAGGAAAGATTGGGTCGGTATCCTTTTCTTATTTGTAGGGGTTTTGTTTTTAACGACTAACGGTGAATTCTATCTGTTAACCCTCACTCAGAGCTTCTTTGGTAATGTGTTGATAGTAATAGCATGCGTGTTCTGGGGCATAGATAATAATCTGAGCAGGTTCCTTAGCAAAAAAGAGGATCTCATCCTCATAACAACCCTAAAATGCCTAGCAGGAGGAACGGCGTTGCTGTTGCTATCTTTAGCGCTTGGACTTCCACTTCAAATTCCCTTGTTTGCTTTTCCCTACCTGTTATCTGCAGGAGCTTTCAGCATAGGCTTCTCGATCCTCCTCTTCTTGCTGGGTCTCAGAGAGATAGGCGCTATGAAAACTAGCGTCATATTTTCAACATCCTCACTTTTTGGAGCGGCATTCGCCTTTGCTATGCTTAGAGAAGATTTTTCGTTTATCCAATTATTAGCTGGTTTTGTAATGTCGCTAGGAGTTTACGTTATTTATAAAAAGTAGGAATAACAAACATGAAAGACCGATAATTTGAATCTCGACCCGTCCACCGTATAATGTTAGCCCGTGAAGATTTGAGCTCCTATTTTACGTGACATGTTGTTTCTGTTAGTAACGTTTAAAAGAAAATAGCTGTTGAACACTTCAAATTTGCCAAAATAGGTGAACTTTTGTTTGCATTAGAAAGTCGCATTCTTTTATGAGATGGGTGAGCTTTTCGAGGCTTGCTTTCTTATTTTTTGTAAGTTTATTTTCTTTTGAGGGGCATGTGGGTCGTTAAAGTTATACAAGAGCGGGGTTAATTCGGCCTTAAACTCCTCCGATTCGACTTGTGTGTGTTTTAATTTTTTATGTGTTGACTGTTTTCTGGTTTGAATTTTGACGGTTACGAGTTTCCCCTTATTTTTGAGGTTTTCATCAACTTGCCATGGGCTGATTTTTAATATTACCCAATATGGCTCCTTCCTCCAACTAACATATAAAACTGAGCAGGTTACGGGTTCGGCGATTTTAAACAGGCTATCAATATCATCGGCTGTGACGCCTGCAAAAGCCAATAGATACAACCAGCTTCAAAAACCAAAAATAAATAAAAAAGGGACAAGCCATAAAGCTTCGAGAAAAATCGTTAAATTTTAAAGAGAAAACGAACCAAAGCGAATGGAATAAACATTTATAATAAACATTTATAAGGTTATGAACATTGCCACGTCTTTTAGCGTGGACACTTCTATGCTTAGGCAAAGGGGCTGTTTGGATTGTGGCAATTGTTGCCGTTGGCTCCTCTTTTCTCGGCTTCTCTGCTTCTGGAATTCTGGTTTCTTCAGAATTTGTGGTGTCAGGCTGCGGTTTTTCAACTTTTTACTTAAACCTTATGTATGGCAGAAAAGCCGCAATGAATGTTTTGAGGGTTTTCTCTGGTTTGACTTAGGGAGGAATCTTCCCAAAGACGGTTGGTTTTGATTGGAAAGCGTAGGAGCAAGGCTTTACATGAAGCTTAAGTGCAAAGCTACAAGGTTCTACCCGAGATACGTAAAATACGTTACGGAACTAGGGCGAAAGGCTGGACTAATTAAAGCCTAAAA
>CALJDG010000021.1 GCA_938023865.1 uncultured archaeon
GCTTAGAAAGGGGCTTTGACAAGGAAGCCAGTGGGCCTTCGGGCTCGCAGGGGTTCGAATCCCCTCCCCGGCGCTGTTTGCCAGCTAGTGCTCATTTCTAATAAATACCCTTGGTTTACGACCTTTTATTATTCGAATAATTACTCTTGTTGTTAATTTTTTCGTTGGAGACTTTCATAGTCAAAGACATGAAAAACGCGGGTGTAAGGCAGGCTGAAGGCGGAGCTTATAGCGGAACTGAACATTGAACGCTTCGAATTGAAAAAGGATGGGAAAATCGCCTTTTCTCACCCTGAAGGAACCCACGACGACCATAATAAGCCGTGTTGTGGTGCACCCCAAATACCGAACCATAGGCTTAGGGTCTAAACTTGTCAAGGAAACATTGCCTCTAGCGGGCACGCCCTACGTGGAAATGCCCGCTGTAATGGCGAAATACAACCCCTTCGCAGCAAAAGCCGGCATGCAGAAAATAACGGAGCAGCCTCCGCCAAAACAAGCCTTAACTATTGCAGAAACTCTTAGAAAGCTGGGCTTCAACATTCACCTTTTAGGAAGCGAAAAATATGTTTTAGCGAAGCTGCAAAGCCTAAGCGAAAAAGAAATAGCAACTATAAGAGAAGCGTTCATTAAACATTGCCATGTAAGGTTTATGAAATACTTCTCCTATCACATGCCCTTCGGAAGAAAAGAAGCCTACAGAAGAAATATAAGGAAAGCAAACCTCGAAAGGCTTACCCACCTTATAAAAGCATGCGGTTTTCTAATACAAACAAAAGTTTACCTATTTTGGATGATTTAAAGTGTTTAACAGCTATTTTCTTTTAAACGTTACTAATGGAAACAACGAAAATTGCCTTGGAACTTTTTCACTTGACCTTAAGTGCTTTTTCTTAAATTGTTTATATGGGGGTATTTGTAGGCTTATGATTGTGAGCCAAAAACCTCTAAATTTAGAATGACGAAGAGGAATAAACAGGTGTGGTGATGTGGTAACTATAAGTGAAGCCATTAAAGAGGTATTTACTGAATTGAATAGGGTTGCCTCTGCTAAAGAGGTCATTAGAATAATTAATCAAAGATATCCGAATAGGTGGAAGGAAAGTGCAATTTATGCTCATTTGTATGGTTGCAGCGTAAATAGGCCATCAGCTTACACGCAACATCCGTCTATGCCAAAATTTCTGTTTGATCACGGTAGAAGAATGTATGAACTATATAATCCAGAAAAACACGGCAAATACGATAAGGGGTATCCGGTTAGCAGAAAACCCGCCGGTGAAGAGGAACCTGAAATCGAAGAAGAAATCAGTCTTAGTCTTGAAAGGGATCTGGAAGAGTACGTTTCGCGAAACCTTGGGCAAATAGAAGAAGGGCTTACACTGTATTCTGAAAAAGGCTCTAGTGGGCGGCAGTATTCTACAGATGTCGGCAGAATAGACTTATTAGCAATAGATAAAGAAGGAAATTTTGTTGTTATTGAATTGAAGGCTGGTTTCGCAACCGATCGTGTTATAGGTCAAGTTTTAGGATATATGCGGTATGTTCGAAAAAACCTGGCCAAAGGGAAAGACGTGCGAGGGATAATTGTTGCCGATGATTTTGATGAAAGATTAAAATATGCCGCCGCAGAAATACCTAAACTAAAACTAAAGAAATATATCGTAAAATTCGAATTTCGCGACATAGAAACTTAACGCGTAATACTCTGGAATTAACAATATCTTTGCACTGAGTGTTTCAAAAAGTGCCAATTTAAAAATAAAAAGTTAAAGTGTGCTAGCGATAAAATCTTATTTAGATAAAGATAACTATCCTCATATATGGGGAATCTTTGGAAACATTAGTGAAAGACTTTGTCAATCTTTACCAGGACGCGCCTGACATAATGTGGAACTCGGAACTGCAACCACGGTTGTGGTTCCGAATCCCTCCCCAAACTCCCGATGAAAAGGAGGAAGCAGCCCATTACTTTCTTTTAGCAGCATCGATAACTGAAACTGCAGTTATAGGAAACTCACGGAATGTTAGAATTCTGCTCAATCATCTTTATAGAGCGTTCCATAAGGATCTATTCAAGATGGTGGATGAGTTCAGATTTAAGGACGAAATCAAAAAATGCGAGGAGAAACACAGGTTTTTCAGCCCATTAGGCGAGAAGGGTTATGAAATTCCGGGCATTCTAGCTTCTGTGAACAAATTTGTAAACGACAAAGCTAAAGGCGATCTAATAAAATACAGTGCGGATCTAGCATCAGAGGGCAAAAAACCAAGAGACTTTGTGGAAATCCTAGGCAAGAACGTGCGAAGATTTGGCGGTGCTCAAAAGGGAAAAGCTTGGTTGTATATGAGGTGGATGGTTAGGGATCTAAAACTTTTCGAAAGCTTTTCGCCTCGGGATCTTTTCATACCGCTAACTATGCCAACATTAAGAGTGGTTGTTGCATTGAATTTAGTTAATGATGAAGTTGCCAAAAATTTACACTCTACTGAAATGATCAAGAGATGGTGGAAAAATCATAAAGCAGTGGAAGAAGCATATGTTAGGCTAAAACAATACGCTGAAGAGCTTTTTCCAAGCGACCCTTTAAAAGTTGACTATCCATTTTTCATCCTAGGCAGATGGCTCAGTGGCTTTCAACTAACAAGAGAAGTTTTACAAAATCACCTAACGTTTTTCAAAAAAGTTTCTGAAAAGATTAAGAGACCGCCGTTTCAATATCTTGTGCAAAAAGAACACCGGTGGGGATGGGGGCCTGGGCATTTCGAAAAACGTGTTGCCGAGGAATTGGAGAAGCGTGGTATCAGGATTGAGTATGAACCTCTTCAATTTAATTTGCCTGATGGTCTAACTTACACGCCTGATTTCATCTACCCAGAAGCAGTGGGTGGAAAGAAATTATTTTTGGAACCCCGTGGTGGAAAGGGATTGAAAGAGGCCTTAATGAAATGTTCTTTATTCAGAGAAACTTATGGCGAATACTGTGCTTTGGCGTTAGTAGTTCCTGAAGACATAATGGATTTTGTTAGGCAAGAGAAGAAGGCATATGATTATCTTTGGAGTATACATGACCTATCTAAAGAACTAAAATCTCTTAAAAAAGGCGTTTAAGAGAACAACAATACGGTTGGGCTTAATTAAGTTTATAGAAGTGATAATTCAATTTGGAAAAATCACCGTATGCCGATTTGTTGTCATGTTATGCGGAAGAACATGCAACGTGGCGATGAAGTTTTATGGGAACCGCCTAGCGGTGTAGGGGCTAGTCTAACAATCCGTTACCTCTTACCACGAAATAAGAGGGCTGGGAGTTTGCCTTTGGATTCCACCAATAAGATAAATGGTATACAATCCATTAAGAAAGATGGGAGTGCTAAATTTGAGGATGTTGCAAGAAAAGTTATGAGCGCATATTTTGGCGTTTCGCTTTCAAAGCGAATGGTTTTAAATGTTCCAAAACTATTTGACATGGTGTCCTATGATTGCAAAGTTGTTGGAGACGCAAAATGTTTCGCTATGGTTCGAGGCGTTTCCATCCCACCTGCAAAGTTTTCTGTTATAGCTGAACATGTTTGGTTGTTAGAGAAAACATCAGCTGAACATAAATTCTTGGTTTTTGGGAATGACCGCAGGGTTTCATTAGAATGGCTTAAAAGATACGGACATCTAGTAAAAGATGTGGCTTTCTACTTCTTAGATGAGCGAAACCAAAAACTTGAGAGACTTAATTAGAAAAAGTTCATGCTCATTAATAAACGTCGAAATCAGAATCGTAGTCATCCTCCCCTTCAGGGTGCAGGATATCTTCATATCCTTCTGGTAGTTGGTCTATGTCTTCACCCCACGTTTCATCGTCTAAATCTCCAAAAACTGAAAGATACTTCGATGATATAGTCTCTATCATTGTTATATCTTGATGTGCCCATAAGCCAACTCCATACGTCACTATGTAATAATCAGAGGGTTTTACTGGATATGTTATTCTTATTCGTTCCGGCAGTGGAGGAGCGCTGAAAAGGTCGATGTTTCTTCGATTACTCCTATTTCCCCATACTATCATGATGGCTTCTTTGTCGTTATCCTGAATCTTTATTCTGCGAAAAATATTACCGTTTTTAGTTGTTGCAGGCTTCCTTTGAACCTCGACGACTCTTGCTTCTAAGTAGAAGTTGCCAACAGTAAACATGGTCTTAATGGGCTGATTGTTACGCATGAATATTCCTTCTCTTTTGAAGGTTTT
>CALJDG010000022.1 GCA_938023865.1 uncultured archaeon
TGAGCTTTCGAATAATCTCTAAATTTTCGTTCATACTTTTGAAGCGTTTTTCCATAAGTAAACTTTTTTTTAAGCCAAATTAAAAGCGAAAAATCTTCTTCATGATGGATAATTATAGACTTAATTCTCGCAGAAACATCATATCCTTTTTTACTAATCTTAAAAGGTAATGTTGATTCTTCGTAAAAAACTAATCCTTCTTCAAAACCTCCAACCGCTTTTACGAGCCATGCTGGAAAAAACCTGGCAGACTCGATTAACGTGCCAGCATAAAAGCTCTTCTCAAAATTCCGCACTTTCACCCAAAAACTATTTCCTACCGAATGCTCGTGTATTATTACTCCTCCGATGTTCTCGTTAGACTCCAATAGACTAACACATTCGCTTACAATATTAGGAGTTAATTCCATGTCTGAATCTACAAAAAACAAGTAATTCCCGTTAGAATGTCTAATTCCCTCGTTCTTGGCTTCAGCTCTCCCTTTTTTAGGATTTTTTAAAACCTTACAGCCGTACTCCCTTGCTATCTGAACAGTGTTGTCGGTTGAACCGTCATCAACAACTATTATCTCTACATCGCCGTCATATTTCTGATTCCTTATCGAGTTTAGGCATTTACCCAAAAATTTTCCCGAATTGAAGGTTGGAATGATAACTGAAACTGTCGGCCTTTTTCGACTATGCATATGCACTCCTAATAACCTTCATAAATTCATCTGCCACTTTATCCCAACTAAATCTTCTCGAGTATGCCAAAGCTCCATGTGAAAGCTTAATCCTAAACTCCTCGTCGGTCAGCACTTTAATTATCCCCTCAGCTAAATCTCTGATGTTTTCAGACTTAATAATTAAGCCGGTTTCATAATTGACAATAGCGTCCCTTAAACCTGCAACGTCAAAGGCAATGCATGGCGTTCCAAGAGCATTAGCCTCAACAACGTTAAGCCCAAACCCCTCCCTTACACTCGGATTCACTAAAACCCAACATTTTTTTACAAGCTCTCTCCTTACAACGCTAGATAAATTCCCAAAAAACTTAACACCCTTAACCGTCTGCTTACCCAACTTTTTTGCGAAGTATCCATCACCAATAATCCAAAGCTCAGCATCCGGAACCTTCTCTTTAACAATTTTAAAAGCCTTAATGGCATAGTCAGGCCTTTTAGCCTTCTTTAGCCTCCCAACGTAAGCGATAGCTGGATGAATATGCTTCTGAGGAACATGGTCTAATGGCTTAAAGTTTAAGCCTTCAGATACAACGAAAACCTTTTTAAACCCTAAGTTTAGCAAATCACGTCTCGTGCTCTCAGAAACAGTGACTGTTGGAACATCGACATAACTTTTCAACCATCTATCCTCAAGAATATGGTAGCCAATGTAACTTATTGGGAATGGCGTTTCATAAAACCAATACTCACGAGCCAATTGATGAATTAAAGCAAATATTCTCTCCCCATTATTAATAAACTTCGGAGTTAAAAACGGTCTAGTGTTAATTTCATCTATAACAATATCAAATTTTTCTGTGCGAAAATATTTTGAATAGTAACTTCTAGCTTTCCAGTAAACTGAGAGCCAGTTGCCTCTCCTTAAAATTCTCACGCCATCAACGATCTCATCGCTTTTACAACCATCAAATTTAGAAGTGAAAAAGGTTACATCATGCCCGCTTCTTGCCCACTTACTCAAAACTTCACGGGTGAAAACTTCAGCTCCACCCATGTTAGGGTTAAGCCAACAACGCCAATTAAACAATAGAATTTTAAGGCTCTCCATAATTAATCGCAAGTATTAAACAAAAGATCCACTAATATTTTTCTATGAGACCGAATCAACTCGTTGATAACACTTTAAAACTCTCAATCTATAGGCAACTTTCAACAAATCCAAGGCCATCCTTAAAACATCTTTAAAACCAACCATGTTATTAATACGAACGTTAACAGGCAACTCAACTATTTTATAACCACTGTGGTTGCACGCTCCAACCAATTCTAAATCAAAAGCATATCTATTCACGATAAATTTCGGCGAAAGTCTTTCCAAAACCTCTCTTTTTAAAGCTTTCAACCCTGTTTGGGTGTCCCTTAACTTTATGCCTGTGAAAATTTTGGCCAAAATATTAAAGCCAAAACTTAAAACTCTCCTTTTTAAGGGAACCGCTATTTGTGACATTGGATGCCACTTTGAAGCGACAGCAACGTCGACTTGCTCCAAAGCCTTAACATAACTCGGTATCAGTTCTGGATCAACATCTAAATCTCCATCCAAGATGACAATGTATCTGCCTTTCGAATTGGCGAAACCAGTTTTTATGGCGCTCCCTTTACCAAAATTCTTCTCGTGGCTTACAACCTTTACTTGGTTATCTCCATTAGCTTCAATGTACATAATAGCCTTATCTTTTGTGTCATCTTGACTTCCATCATCAACAACGATAACCTCAAAGTTATAACCAGCACCATTCATGACTTGAACAACTCGTGCAATAGCATCCTCGATGACTTTTCCTTCATTATACGCGCATAAAATAACCGAAACATCAACTTGCTTATCCAAAAGCATCACTTCCACGTGATCTATATCTAATGTAACTTACGGCCTGCAAAATAACACCAACAACCAAAAAACAGTAGGCAAGCACAGCCAAATCGTTAACAAAAGCGTTCCTCTGAACAATCATAAAAGCAACTGTAAGAATAAGCACATCAAAAATCAAAATGAAAGGAGCCCCTAAATTACTAACCACGAAATTTTTAACTTTTACAATCAACGCTTTAGATCCGCCCAACAGCAAACGTTTCTCTTTAGCCTTCAACTCAACCACACATTACAGATAATACTATTTATTTTCAGATATTTCCATGCGTATACAATATAAAACTTGTTATTCAACAATCACCAAATTAGTGCTCACCCTTAATGCACTTTCCAACAAAAATGCCCAGAAAAAGGCGTACGCGCAACTAATAAGCTTTCCACAAAACAGCAGAATTTAAATGTTCACTACATAAACTATTATAACATATTTGCTAAAAGCGAAAGGAGAAACCATGAAAATCAAACGTAACTTACTTAACACTGGAACTGCATTCTATAATAAAGTTTCTCAAAAATTTGGAGTGTTAACAAGAAAAGATGTCTTATTTGGGATATCCTGGATTTCAGCCAGTTTAATTTTCTTTTACTTGACATTTGGAGAAATTAAGCCTGTTGTATTTGTTTTATCATTTATAATATTAGATTTAACGGTAATAAGCTATATCATCGTCTACCTAAGTATGTTTATAAGCCTAGGATGGATCTTTCATTTAACCACAGGGCTCATATTCTTTTTTAAAAAACCCGAAAAATTTAAACCACCAAATCCTCATCAGCCTTTAGTTTCAATGCTTATACCAGCAAGAAATGAAGAAAAAGTCATTAAAAATCTCTTAGAAGATTTGAAAAAACAAACTTACAAAAACTGGGAGGCAATAGTCATTGCTCACAACTGTACCGACCAGACATATGAAATAGCCGTTTCAGTTAAAGATGAGAGGATAAAAGTGTTTAAGTTTAATGGAAACTATGGTAAGCCTGTAGCCCTAAATTACGGAGCCAAGCATGTTAAAGGCGACATTGTGGTCGTGTTCGATGCAGATGCACGGATAGACCATGACTTTCTAGAAAAACTTGTACCATACTTCCAAAAATATGATGCAGTTCAAACACATATCGCCAGTTCCAACAGCAACATGAACATGTTAACAGCCTTAACAGACCTTGAATGGGCAGTCTTCACCGACTCTGTTGAGAGGTCAGCCAGCCAACTAGGCCTCTTCACATTGCTTGGAGGAACAGGACAAGCCATAAAATACTCCGCCCTTAAAGATGTCGGTTTCTGGGACGAAAACATACTGGTTGAAGACTACGATTTAAGCCTGAAATTAATTGAAAAAAGATACAAAATAGGATATGCTCCAGATGTAAAGGTTTATGATGAAAAACCCTACAAATGGACATTATTTTTTAAGCAAAGGGCAAGATGGCTTCGAGGCGACTTCCAAGTATTAAAAAAATACGTAAAAAAACTTCACAAAATCCCCCACGTCTGGCACATACTGTTAAGTCACCTCAGTGTAGCATTATGTTATTATGGCTATACCTTAACAATCCTATACATGCTTGGCGCAACCTATTACTCATTTTACTTCCCCTTCTGGTTTTGGCTATGGCTATTCAATGTAGGCATCATTGCAATACGCTCGCTTCTAAAAAAAGGTGTAAGAGGACTATTAATGCTCCCACTTTTCCTATTATTCAGTTACCATTGGCTTGTCGTATGCTGGTATGTACCAAAAATAAAAAACTGGAAAGACAGTAAAACAGAACACCTGGGGACAACAGTAATATTCAAAACCACAAACAGCTAAATTTTACTTTCAATCCTACATAATACTTAGAGAATCTAAACTTGAAACTCGTTTGGCATGTCTAATCTTTATCATAATTCTCCTTTCCGTCAACACAAATTTTGCCAAGCATTAGTAGTTGAGCCTCTTTCAACGTGTTCCTTATAGGGTCCACCTCGAGCCCGAGCGCCTCTAACGCTGTGACTCCAAGGATGACCACGTCATCCTTCTCTCCGAAAATTAATGTTATGCCCCCTTTCTACCCATAAGTTCAACCTCAGCGATACCTACCTCCCTCTCTACCTCACCGCCAAAAGCCTTGAACCTCCTCCTTTCAACGGGCTTAAGGTCTATAGACTCAAGCAGAGATCTGCCTACAACATTATAAATAGCTCCAGTATCGACAATTCCATCCACATCTACAAATCTCTCTCTATCTAAAGGATTAATAACTCTGAATCTAACTTTGACGAAGCCCACAGGCACCAATTTATATCCCATAACCTCACTTAAAAATTTAGCGTGTTTCCAAAACTTTTGAATTTTACATTTTTTCAATTGTTTTTAGGGCATCTCGATATATTTCCACGCTTATGTAAAAGTTTGCGTCTATAAGCTTGTCTAGTGTTTGTTTGGCTTCTTCTTTTGTTAGTAGCTGACGCTTTGTCGCTGCAATTATTATGTAGATTGTTCCTTTTGGGGCTAGGCCTAGGTTTCTGGCTGTTTCCCTAGCGTTTGCCTGGTCCATTAAGACTTGTTTTTCTTTTTTCTGTTTTGCAAGGATTATAGTTTGGGCTTCGCCAATGTCTATTCCCGTTATCCGTGTTAAGGCTTCTAAAATTTTTTGACTCTCATCTTTAAGGGGATGAGTTACTATCCAACCGTCGTTTATAGCTTGTTCAATTGTTATCGCATCTGGATAACCTTTCTCTTTGCCCCTGTCCACCGTTTCCCTCTCAACTTCAGGCGGTATCTGTATTTGATCAAAGATTTCTTTCAACAGGTTAAGTTTTCCAACTTTTGCTAAATAAATTAATGGAGTGGCGTTGGCCACTATCAAAGGTTTTTACTCCTTCAAGGCTGATATGATGTCTTCTTCTAAGTCCTTTTCAGTATACTGGAATCGTATTCCCTCTTTGACCGCCAACTCCATCATCTCTCGTAGCGTGATTCCAGCCAATCTAGCAGCCCGCCATAGTGTCACTTTCCCTTCACGGTAAAGCCTCAACGCTTTCTGGATCTTCCACTGCTGAATTGCATTTGCTAAAAGCTTTCTTATTACAGTAGCCCTGTCAGCTTTTTCCTCCTCTTCTATTTCTTTAAGGTCTTTAGCAAGTTGTTCTGGAACACGGGTTGAGATGACCTCTGTCAAGAGCTCACCGCTTACATTTAATTGTAAACGATACATATAAATGTTTACAATGACTTTAACTGGTCCGTCAACATTTCATCTTATTCATTTCTTCTCTTTCGAAATCAAAATTAAATTTGATTCGTCTGAAGCCATCAACGAAAATAAATGGGAAATCTAAAGCGAAACCAAACAACATTTATCCAATTTTCTTCTCAAAATTTTAATTATCCGCATACCGGCTCTTCCATCACCAAAAGGATTCCGCCAACAAACCTTTCTATTCAGCATAAAACCTACTTTCTCAACAATTACCTTTGGGTCTGTTCCAGCCAAAACGTTCGAGCCCACATCAAGGGTTTCAGGTCGCTCTGTATTATCCCTCAAAGTGACACATGGCACGCCCAAAATGCAAGCTTCCTCTTGAACACCACCCGAATCAGTAAGAACAAGCCTAGCGTTACTTTCAAGCTGCAAAAAACTAAGGTAATCCAAAGGCTCAATAAGCCTGATACCGTTAGGCCTAAGCCCAAACGCTTCCATCCGTTTCATAGACCTTGGATGGATAGGACAAACTAATTCAACATCATATTCTTTACGGACCATCTCTAACCCACATAATATACTGCGAAATCTTCTTTCATCGTCAACGTTTTCCTGCCGATGAACAGTAACCAAGAAATAGTCATCGCCGTTAAGTCCCAAATCTTTTAGAACTTTCACAGTCCTTTTCGCTATCTCCAAATTTTGAAAAACTGCGTCCACAATAGTATTACCGGTAACAAATACCTTCTCCTCCAATATGCCTTCACCTAAAAGTATCTGTTTAGACTTCTCGGTGGGAGCAAACAAAAAATCAGAGCAGTGATCAGCCAGAATCCGATTTATCTCTTCAGGCATATTTCTGTCATAACTTCTTAAACCAGCCTCAACATGCCCAACCTTGACTCCAAGCTTAACAGCAGCCAAAGCACCAGCCAAAACCGTGTTAGTGTCCCCCTCAACCAAAACTACGTCAGGCATTTCTCTCTGCAAAACTTTTTCTATGCCAATAAGCATCCTTCCAGTCTGCTCCGCATGACTACCAGAACCAACGTCTAAATTATACTTCGCCTCCGGCAACTCAAGCTGCTCAAAGAAAACCCTATCCATGTTATACGAGTAATGCTGCCCAGTATGCAAAATAAAATAATCCAAACTTAACCGTTCACATTCCCGAATAACTGGAGAAAATTTAATAATCTCTGGGCGAGTGCCCAAAACAATGCCAATTTTCACTCTAAACCACCGAATATTTCAACATTGGAAATTAGCGTGTATAGGCAACATTCAATTTCCCACTTCTATCCCGCTTGAAACTCCAAATAATTTAAGAAACTGCACAGCTAAAGGATCTGAAAAAATTGAATTAAGGGCTGCCTCTCCCTTATCTGTTAACACATAAACTTTCCTCCGCCCATCCGTCCTTCCCTTTATTAGACCTTGCCTCTCAAGACTGTAAATTTTGGAATAGACTGTTCCGGAGCTAAGCCTTACTCCATACCTTTGACGTGCATAAATCATAAAATCATATCCGGCCAAGCTTCCATTATCCTTTATAAATTTTAAGACAATAACATCAAAGAGCGCGTGAAAAATTCTCTCCCTAAATTTCCATCTTCCCACTTCCATAAGATTCCCTAGTGATAGTTTCTATATGCTTTTATAAAATTTTGTAATGATTCAGGTAAACCATCAACGACTTGAAAATCAACTTTCAAGGATTGTTTCTCACGTTAACACCCTTACAGTTTTTCAAAAGCTAATTCATAATTCTGTCATGGCACGTTTTATTTCTTTTAACACGAAATCGGCGTTGTCAATTATTTCTTTAGCTTTTTCTCTGGTATAATATTCCATGGGAGTAAGCCACTTCCCGCCAACTTTTAGTGGATAACGTGTATGTACAACTTCACTCTGAATTAATGTCCCCTTTTCAATTAACTGCATAGTCTTCTTTTCTTTAAGAAGTTCCGGTTTCACCCTCCTTAGGACTGCTGCCAAACCGCTTATCGCTCTGTGATTTTTCGCTTCGCTTCCTCCAAGCTTTATGATTAAAGCGTTTGCAGCATTTTCAACAGCTAAGGAGGCGTGAAAAACAGCAGAGTCATACTCGCCAGATTTAAAACGTTTCAACGCCCTTTCAAGGTTTTTATCAGAAATTCTCAGCAAAATTTCTATCTTGCTCTCAACCATATTCCGGCCTCTGATAAGTATTCATGGCTCCGCTTAATCTCCTCTACACGGTCGTGCAGTGCTACTGATAATCTTCTTGTCTTGTCAAATAAAACATCAAAACCCGCTGCAACGCCATAGACTATACCACCTTCGTTAGAATGAACATTGTCAAGAAAATCGTCTTCTTCCAATATTAGAGGCTCAATCATTATATGATATTTCATTTCAAGCCTTGAAATTTTTGGTCTAATTTCCATTTTAGCCCTTTCCGACAACCCATTATCAACAACGATAATCATATCCAAATCGCTAAACTCGTCAACTCTTTTCTGAGCCACACCACCAAAAAGAATAATCATTTTAACATATGATAGTTTCGCTAACTCGCCAGCGATGCGTCTGGCTTGAAAAAGCATAAACAAGCTTAGTTCATAAGATGAAACCTCCAATCTGACTGAACTGTACCATCTACCATCCTTTTTAACGATCCCTTTATCTATTAATTCTTCAAGCTTAATTGACAACCATCTATCACTTAACCCCGTCTCGAACTTTATCTCTTTATAAGTATGTTTCCCATGGTTTAAAACCAGAAGAATTCTTCCCTCGGGGGTTAAAGAGCAGAGATTCACCCTTCCCTCATACATGCCCTTTCTATTTCTTACCGTTGCGTTAATAGATAAAAACTTTACTAAGTAAAGTAGAAATCACCGATCAAATCACGCTTTTATTTCAAATAAATATACAGGCTTGTGCTGCAGTCAGCAAGGTTTATAAGAAGAAATTGTTTTCAAGTGGCTGTTCAGACATGATCATCCGGCTGTTCACAGTTGGCAAACTTTTCACAAATTGCTATATTGTGGCATGTCAAGAAACAAGAGATGCAATAATCATTGATCCAGGATTCGATAACGATCCAGAAGGGGAAAAAATTTTCAAGTTTATTGAAGATAACGCTCTAAAGCTAAAATATATCGTGAACACTCACGGCCACTCTGACCACGTTTGCGGAAATGGAATAGTCAAAAAAAGGTTTCAGGTGCCAATTTTGGTTCATGAAAATGACGCTTTCATGCTTGGGGCATTTAGCAAAGTAATCGCAAAATTTTTCGGCTTTAATAGCTCATCTCCATCCGCAGATATTCTCATAAAAGATGGAGACCACGTGAAGTTCGGCAAAAAAGCCCTCAAAGTTATGCACACCCCAGGCCATAGTCCTGGAAGCATATCCTTAGCGGGCGAAAACGAGGTTTTCACCGGAGACACTTTGTTTGCCGGTTCCATTGGAAGGACAGATCTTCCAAAAAGCTCAGAATTAGACATGAAAAAATCGTTAAAGAAATTGGCAAGCTTACCCGACGAATTTAAAGTCTATCCAGGCCATGGCCCAATAACAACAATTAGAGAAGAGAAAAGGAGCAATCCATTCTTAACCATGCAATGGTGAATAGAGCCTTTAAAGCGTCTCTTTAAACAAGTCCTCGTCTTTTCCGATTTTTAGTTCCTTTGCACATGATTTTTCACAGAAATCCAATATGCCCTTTAAACCCTTAAAAATCACCACTGGTGTTGCCTCTTCGGCTTGTCCCATGAGAAGTTCAGCCGCGGCAGCAATTTCATCAACGACCGCCACATTCTTGACTTTCAGCACATATCCATAGAGGTCTTTCTTACCCCTATAGTCTTTAAAGGGTTTGATTCCAGCCAAGCCTATAGCAAAGTTGACCTGCCCACGCCTGAAGGGCCGACTATAAGTGTCGCATATTATTACTGCCACATTCCTATCCGTTAACCTTTTTATTTCATTTCGGCATTTTTCAGCCGACAAGTCAGGGTCTTCTGGCAGTAGCGCAAAGTTACTTTCCCCTTCAACGTTTGATTTGTCTATCCCCGCATTTATACAAACCAAGCCGCGAACATCCTCTACAATTAGAATTTCACTAGAAGCCTTTATGACCTCCTTAGTTTCCTTTAAGACTAATTCGACAAACTTCGGACTTTTCCCCGTTCTTTCCGCAATTTTTTTAGCTTCTTCGGATGGTACAACCTCTTTTATGTTTACAATTCTACCTTCGGCTTTAGAAAAAATTTTTTGAGCAATAACAATTATGTCCCCATCCTCAATTTCTAAGCCATTTTTCTTCGCGGTTTCAACAATTATTTTCGCTATGTTGTCTCCGGGTTTTATTATGGGAAAGCCTTCAAGGGCTGCTGCTTTAAGCTCTTTCAAAGTTCGCGCCAGCTTTACATTTTATTTCTAGATGATCTGCCTTTTCTTTGTTAAAACTATTGCTTAAGAATTGATGAAAGCTTTTCATCATTATTATGGGTCCTTTTGTTTTCATAATGCTTGGTGAGTTTTGGTTGTGGCTCTAGTAATGTTTCGTAAGACGTAATATTTAATAACCAATTGTGTATATAGAAATAACACAAGTACAGGAGAAGCCACATGGTTAAACTGCATCTTAAAGGCGTATTCGCGAAAATAAAAATAGGCAGAAAATCTAAAAAGGCGGTTATTCCCCCGCCTCCACCGAAGCCAACCCCTAGAGGCTTTAAAGTTGTTGAGAAGTATCCACTTTACGAGCCTTTCGCTCATGTTGCAATAGTGCAGAATCCCAAAACCGGCGAGTACAAGTACATTTTAGACGAGTTGCAGCTTGACCCCATGGAAAAAAGCGTCTACAACCGCATTCTTGAGATACTCCTAGCAGAAATAGAGTCTCCTAAAGAGGAAATCGCCGATCCGAGGAAATTCTTTGCTGAGGAAGCAAAGAAAATTGTTGACAAATACCGTATAAGCCTAGGGTGGCTTCCAGACGTTTCATGGTACAAGATCCTCTACCATGCTGAAAGAGATCTTGTCGGTTTTGGAAGAATAGACCCATTAATGCGGGATCCAAACATTGAAGACATTTCATGTGACGGAGTGAGCAAGCCGGTTTATGTTTGGCACAGAAGCTACGAAAGCATAGAAACAAACCTGAAATTCGAAAGCGACGAGGAACTCGACAACATGGTTGTAAAACTTGTACACATGGCTGGAAAACACGTAAGCTCAGCTTTCCCAATAGTGGACGCTTCGCTACCGGGAAAACATAGGCTCGCAGTTTGTTATAGACGTGAAATTACGCCTTTTGGCACAGCCTTCACAATTAGAAAGTTTAGAGAAGACCCATACTCAATAATAGACCTTATAAACCTCGGCACCTTCTCCGAAGAGATGGCTGCCTACTTCTGGCTTTGCCTAGAAAACAGAGCCTCAATAATGGTTTTGGGAGGAACAGCAGCCGGAAAAACAACAGCCTTAAACGCTTTAGCATGCCTAATCAAGCCTGGAAGCAAAGTAATAACTATAGAGGAGACGGCGGAGCTTAACCTTCCCCACGAAAACTGGGTTTCCCTCATAGCCAGGCAAAGCTACGGGCTTGGGGGTAGCACCGTCGGCGAGGTAACCCTCTTCGATCTCGTCAAAACTTCCATGAGGCACCGTCCAGACGTGCTAATAGTTGGCGAGATCAGGGGACAAGAAGCCTACGTACTTTTCCAGGCGCTTGCCACAGGCCACGGCGGCATGTGTACAATGCACGCTGAAAACCTGAACTCCGCTATAAAACGTTTAACCCAAAAGCCGATGGACATTGCACCAGCCTACATACCATTGATGAACATTGTCCTGTCAGTTCAAAGGGTTCACCTGCAAAAGTCTGGCGAGAGAAAAGCCTACAGACGTATAATGAACGTGAACGAGATAGCTGATTATGACGATTACAAGTGCACATTCAAGTGGCAACCGGTAAAAGATGAGCATCTATCATCGCTAAACAAAAGCATAATGCTTGCTGGAATTTCAGAGCGCACAGGCTTAAGCAAGAATGATTTGCTCGAGGAAATTGACAGGCGAAAGCAGATTCTGCACTGGATGAGGGAACGCAACATAAGAAGCTACAGGGATGTAGCCTCAGTAATCGCAGAATACTATGCGCGTCCTGAAATGTTTTATGAAAAGATCACCTCAGGGGAGGAGGTTATGGCGGTTGCCGTTCCTAAAAACCCTTGAAGCATGGTCTTTCCGCATCTTCGGGCGAGCAGCACCATTTTTCTTAAGGCATATTGTTGAGTTCAAAGATTATTTGGAAAGGGCTAAAATCAAAATCTATCCAGAAACCTATGTTTCGCTTATGCTTTTCATATCCGTATTAACAATTCCTGTGACAATAATCTCAATAATGCTCATTTACTTTTTCAGTTTTATCCCAGCGATTTTTCTTGTACCTTTCCCAGTTTACGTTATGATAGGATTTCTCCTGATACCCTTATCAAGGGCTAGTGAGAGGGCCTCCAACCTTGAGAGGGAGGTGCCCTTTATGGCAGCCTATATTAGCGTTATGGCTTCTGGCGGTATAGCCCCTTACACCAGTTTTAAGCGCTTAACAGAAGTGGAGCTGATGCCTGCCATGAGGAGCGAAGCCAGAGAAATCATAAAAGATGTTGAAATCTTTGGGATAGACCCCTTAACAGCCATTGAGAACGCGGCTAAAAGAAATCCTCTAGATATATTTAAAGACTTTTTGGCGGGCTATGCTTCAACAGTCATTATTGGAGGAGATGTTGGACATTTCCTGGAAAGAAAAGCTGAGGACATTTTCAAAACTAGGGCCATGAGGGTTAAAGCTGCAGCTGAAAGGCTTGGAATGCTCCTCGAATCCTTCATAATAGTTATGGTGCTGATGTCGATGTGCTTCTTCATACTTTTCGCTGTTGAAAACTTAACCACGTATGGAGGAACGACGTTTTCAATGCAGTCCGGCATAATCCTTTACACCTACATATTTACGCCTATGCTTTCGCTGGTCTTCATTTATCTTGCCCACAGTATGCAGCCTAAAACCCCGGTTGTTGATATGCGCCCCTACAAGGTTTACGGCATCTGCAGCTTAATTGGCGGTTTTCTGCTGCTCTTGTTGACAAATTTCTTCGGACTGGTAAACTTTCCCTTCTTAAGCCAACTCCGATCTATGGTGGATCTGCCAACCGCAATAACAATAGCCTTATTTGTTGCAACAGCGCCAGCAGCGGTGGTTTACCATAAAGTTAGCAGCCATAGAACTGGCATGGAGCAAGGAATCAACAGTTTCTTAAGAGACCTCACAGAAGTTAGAAAGACCGGTTTATCGCCTGAAAAGTGCATAGAAAGCCTATCGAACAGAGATTATGGCGTTTTCAGTAAAGAACTGCGAAAAATAAGCTCGGAAATTTCATGGGGTGTCCCCGTTAGAAAAGTGATTATGGATTTTGTCAAGCGCACAAAAAGTTGGATAGCCCAGCTTGTCATGTTCCTTCTTGTGGAAACTATAGATGTTGGAGGCGGAACCATAGCCATGGTTGAGTCTCTAGCAAGATTCAACAACCTAACACAGGAGGTTGAAAAAGAAAAGAAGATGGCTACACGCCCATACATCATGATGCCCTACTTCGCTGCCATACTATTGGTTGCAACCACAATCATGATGCTCAATTTCACCGAAGTCACAAAAGAAGTTGCTGGAGGAACCATCGCATCCCCCAATATGGCTGGTGTAAAAATGATCTTTATCACCTCTGTAATTTTCCACAGCTATCTTATAGGCATCGTGGCGGGAAAAATAAGTGAGGAATCCATCGCCGCGGGTTTCAAACACGCCGCGATACTTGTTATAATAGCTCTATTAGCCGCAATAATCGTGCCTATGTACTTATAACTTTAAAAAGGTGAAGAGTTTGAAGCATAAAATATCTGGCAACGCTGGAGTTAAAAGGAACAGCGAAGCAGTTAGTCCAGCAATTTCGGCTGTGATTATAGCCGCTGCTACTTTGGTGTTGGTTTTGGTGGCCGGCAATTATGCTTACCAAGTTCTAGAACGCCAGAGGGGAGCTTCAGAATTTGACGCCGTTAAGAAGTCTTTTATAACTTTTGACGATGCAGTGAGAGATGTTTCATTTGACAAGCTTGGAACACGTTCAGCACGTTTTACTGTAAACTATGGAATAATCGAAGTAATACCTGCCGACGAATCAAGGGGACTGCCTTTAAGCGTTACTGTTAACGAATACTCCGGTGTATCATACAATGGTTATACAGGGTACGTAAGATACAATTTATCAATAAATTATGTTAATCTTGGAGCTGGCTACAAAGCCTATTTATTCGGAGACAACAAAACTGTAATCTCTGAAGCTTCTAAAAATTCCGGTACAGCATTGATTGAACAGTATTATAAATGGGTTTCATTAACGCTTTATTATCGTGTTAAGTTATTGGGAACCCGCGTAGTGCCTTTAGAAGGTTATGTCGTTAATTACGTCGACATATTTATCATCCAATTAACAGCAGCGAAATGGGCCGCGTTACTGGGCGATTTCGATTTAGCGGCCAGAAATATAGATATAATCACCCAAACTTACGGTCCATATGATGCCGTGGATTACTGTCACGTTTCGGTTAATATAGGCGAGTTAAACGACACCATGTCTGTAGATTTAGAGTCTGGAAAGGTTGTTTTTAACTTTATCATAGCTGAAGTTCGGGTAGGCGGTTAAGGAGGATTATTTAAGAATGCCATCACCGACAATAAGCCACCTCATATGCACTACCGCATTAGTAGTATTAATTTTTATTTTGCCCCTGTTCTATAATATAGCTGTCGACCATATTCGTGTAGACATGGTTTGTAGAGAGTTGAGAGAAATCGCGGATTATGTATCAAACACCATTGCAAACTTGTATTTTCTGGTTAATTCAACTTATGTTTTTGATGTTTCGTTGCAGAAAGAGCTAGTTTATTTGCCATCGAATGTTGAGAACTTCATTTATGTTTTAAAGATCGGCGTAAAGGATGGGTATGCTTCAAATGTGACTGCTTATTTGAAGGAGAGACCTTCGGTTGAGGCTGTTGCGTGGTTGATTCCTGGGTTGAAAGTTGATTCTGAAAAAAGTTTCGTTGAAAGTTGTGGACGGATAGTTGTCGTAGGTTGTTATCGAAACAACAGTGGCGTTTTTGTTTGGATTGGTTATGGCTAATTGAGGTTGGGTTTCTGTACAAATGACGAACTATTGTTTAGTAAGACTTAATAAACAGTTTTTTATCAAAATATTAAAGGAGGTTAAACATGGTTAACGCCGTTTACGACCACATAGTAGCAATCCTAATCATCTGTGCAATGTTTACTGCTGCTGTAATTGTATTGCCACAAATAAGCATTGCAAATATTAAAACTGTAGATCAGCAACAATTAAGAAATACTGCTCTAAACGTTTTTAATACGATGCTTTTAGACATCGGATTGGGCATCAATGGAACTGACCTAACTACCGATTGGGGCAGCATAATAGATTGGTCAGAGGATAAAGTCATCAAATTTGGGTTGGCAAGCTCTCGAGATTCAACATTTTATGTTTTAGATCCAAATAAAGTTCAAAGATTGGTAAAGGATAACCCGCTGGGTCAACTATCTTATACCAGAGTTAAAGAAATTTTGGGATTACAAGATTACGGCTTTTACTTTAAAATCTCTCCACCGTTCAATGTGACGAACTTGGATGGAACCAGAATAGATGGCACGCATTCACCACTAAAATTAACGGGCTCAACTTTAAGTTATGCAATTAAAGTTACTCACTTAGACGGCAGACCGATTCCTAATGCAACCGTTACAGCATACATATTTTATACAACAAATGATAAATTCTTTCCACCAGTTTATATAACACGGTTCACCGACGCCTTAGGAAAATCTGAGGCTTCAATATCTCTTGAAACGACTGGTGTTGAAAGCCTTGTTGCAGTTTTTAGAGTAACAGTTTCAGACGTGGCCACCGTCGTAGTAACTTATAAATCTGGTTCAGTAAATATCGTAGATATCAACTTAGTAGGTGACAATTTAATTCTTACGCGAACGAAAGCCACTCCAAACGATAATGTTTGGATAATGAATGCGACGTATATAACTGGTAATTTTGGAGATCTTAAGTACTTGTTTAATTCCAGTAGAAAAAATGACAAAAATTACCAATTGAACACTGGTAATTTTATGATGTGGAGCCGAAAATATAACGGGCTGTCTTATGATGATCCTGTGTGTTTTGTTCTTAACTTCTGGGCAGTTGATCCTACTAAGGATCCTGATGACCCTAAAAATGGTAGAACAGAAATTGTAATAGCTGGTCCGTTTCAAAATATTATGGGCTACTCTGTTTTCGATTATGGTGACCGACCGCGTAGCCAAGGGGCGGTGAGACTTCAAAGAAGTGTTATTATTTCAGGGATGACCTATACAGCGGAGTTGTGGCTTTGGAAAGAAACTCCATAAAAAAAGGCCAAAGTAAAGGGCAGATGCGAGTCGTCGAAGTCATACTTGCCTCTTTTATTATTGTATTTGCTTTGTCCTTTGCAAATATACTTGCAATAGCCCCTCAAAGCCCAAAATACGAGGCAACAGAGCTTGAAAAAATGGGATATAACGTCCTATATGATTTAGATAAGCAAGGTCTCCTAACAAGACTTGTTTACGAAAAAGATTGGCTTGGCCTTCAAAGAGCACTTCAGGTTCTGTTGCCCATAGATGTATACTTCAATTTGACAATTTATTATTTAGATGGTACAAAAATTAATAATGTTCCCATTTGTTTCGGTGATCCATCAATTTTTGCGGAATCTAAAAATGTGGCATCTATAACTTATGGACTAACTGGTTCCGGGCAAAATACGGCAAATTACGATCCTAGAATATTGATTCTGCAACTCACAAGGGGATAGTCATGAAAAAATTGGTGAAGGAAAGGAAAGGACAGTTTGTGATAATTGCTGTTTTGATGATAGCCATAATGATCATGTCCATTGGCGCTTTGATGCACAGGGCTGTAACTTACTATCGCCATGAGCCATGGGAAGAGTATCTGGCCTTGATGGGCAACATTGAGTTAAACTCTAAACGTTTAGTAGAGCTCAGCTTAGCCAATTACAGCTCCACACTTGATCAATGCATCCTAAAAAGCAATTTAGAAAAGTGGAGCACCGACGTTTCAAAAATATATCTTGGAAGAGGAGTAAACCTAAACTATTCGCTAGCAAGCGGCTCTTACAATGCTTATGGGACGTTAATATATTACAATTTTGGGTTGAACCACAGTTGGTGGAAACCAACATCCTTCACGGCTGCAAACGCCACATTTACCCTCGACATTTCTTCAATAGGATTACGAGGATACAAATTCAATGCTAAAACTTCACTTAAAATAATGAACGTAAGCAAACTTATACTTACCACGGTTAAGAACCCAACTCGCTACATTTACGCAATTAATGTAATCGTCACAGATGAATATAACAACCCTATAACAAGCTTGAAAAGGGAAAACTTTGTTATAAGCGGTTTAAACTACACAAGCTTCGGTGTTAGTCGATTATATGATGAAACATATGGAGCTATTTACAAAATAGAGTGTGAAGTTCCCCAGCCATCCCAAGAAATACAAATGATAATAACTGTTTACGATCCACGCGGCATAAAAGTAATAAGCAGAATAGGCGGAACGCTCCAGACATGCAACGAAACAAAATCGCCCACAAATACCACTGGACAATGGAACAATCCAACATATGCATATGCCAACGATACTGACTATGCCAGTACAAATAAGAATAAAGACAAGCAACAGTACCATGGATATGGGTTTGCTATTCCTAACGGCTCCCAAATAATCAGCGTCAGAGTGGGGTTAGACTTATTTACAGAGGAGGATGAAGAAATACGTTTATATGTTTCTCAAGATGGTGGGAAAAGTTGGTTAAAAGACTCATGGTCAAGCGGGGCCCTGCCAAACAATGAGGCTACGTTTTGGGTAGACGTTACCAATTGGACAGATTGGCGGGCGGAAAACATAAACAGCAATATGATTTGGACAAAAGTAGAACATAACAAGGTAGGCGGCAAGTCCTCAAATATATATTTAGATTGGATAAGGGTAGAGGTTACTTATATCCCGCCATAAATTTAACCAATAAGTTGTTCGAGTTGAGTTTGTGTTCGAATGGCGACCACGATGCATAGTTCTAGGTTGTTGTTATTAAAAATTCAGATTTGTTGTTCATATAAGTTAAATAGGCTTTCCAAATATTTCGTAAATAGAAATGGGTGAAAACATGAAGACTAAAGCATCATTTAAATCTAGAAAAGGGATTTCACCGATACTTGCCACTT
>CALJDG010000023.1 GCA_938023865.1 uncultured archaeon
TTCTCACCCATATCCTTAACGTGCGAAATTATCCATGCCTCGCAGTTTCTTATTCCGCCCAGTTTTTGATTTGTGTAGGACATGTCGAGGGCGTATCTTCCGAAACGGGCGACGTCGTAGGCGATTTTCATGTAAGACTTGATGGTTCTTAGGTCTGAGGCTACTGGCTGAAATCTTGCAATTAGCTCAAATGCCTTATCTTCGACATGGTCAGCCATTGAGACAAGGGCGTCTGATATTTCATGAATCTCATTGTAGGCATCTCTGTTTTCAATGCATTCTCTGAGGGCGGTTAAAACAGTGTGATATGCCAGTTCGCCCATCTTATGTAGGACTGCCGAAAGTTCTTCAAGACCAGAGTCTATTATTCTGCTCATACTTTTCGCCTCAGCCGAACTCTCCAGTTAGGTATTTTTCCGTTAACTCATGTTTTGGATTTTCAAAAATCTGCTTGGTTGAATCATATTCTATCAACTCGCCGAGATAAAGGAAAGCGGTATAGTCCGAAACTCGGGCTGCTTGCTGCATGTTGTGGGTTACAATAACAACCATGTAGTTTTCAGCCAATTCTCTGATAAGGGCCTCTATTTTCGCCGTTGCTATGGGGTCAAGGGCTGAGCACGGCTCATCCATCAACAGAACCTCTGGCTCAACGGCCAAGGCTCGTGCTATACAGAGCCTCTGCTGTTGCCCGCCAGAGAGGCTTGCCCCAGACTTGTTTAAGTCGTTTTTAACCTCGTCCCAAAGATTGGCAAGTTCTAGGCTTCGCTTAACAGCCTCTTCAATGGTTTTCTTGTCCTTGACGCCGTTCAGTTTTAGGCCTGCCGCCACATTGTCGTATATGGACATCATTGGGAACGGGTTTGGCTTTTGAAAAACCATGCCAATTTTCCTCCTTATCATAACAGGGTCAACACCATTACCGTAAATGTTCAAACCATTAAACAACACCTTTCCAGAAACCCTGGCGCCAGGAGTTATCTCATGCATCCGGTTAAGGCAACGGATAAAAGTGGTTTTTCCGCATCCAGAAGGGCCTATGATGGCTGTTACAGCATTTTCCTCAATTTTTATGTTAATGTTTTTCAATACTTGTTTCGTGCCGAACCATGCGTTTAAATCTTCCACCTCAAACTTGGGCGCCATTAGTATCTCTCCCTTGTAAAGATTCTTACGGCTATGTTTATCCCTAAAACAAGCAGTATGAGCACAAGCGCAGATCCCCAAGCGAGGACTACCCAACTTTCAAAGGGCGACACGGCGAAGACAAAAACATTTAAAGCAAGGTTCGCAGCCGGTCTGTCTAAGCCTGCAAACCACCACCTCCAATACCCCATTGTAACAAGCACGGGCGCAGATTCTCCAGCAATCCTCGCGATAGAAAGTAGCATCCCAGTAACCACTGCTTTTTTGGCGCTTCGCAACACTATTGAGACAACAGTTTTCCATCTAGGAACGCCTAAAGCAATGGCTGCCTCGCGAAGGCTTAAGGGCACAAGTTTCAGCGCTTCTTCAGTTGTCCTAGTTACGATGGGAATCATGATTATGGCTAATGCAAAGGCTGCTGCGATGACTGAAAACCCAGTTGAACGGACAATCAATGCGTAGGCAAAAACCCCAATAACTATGGATGGGATTCCACTTAGAACGTCGTTAAAGAATCTAACAATTGTCGATAACTTATGTTCGCTATATTCGCTTAGGAAAACGCCAGACATCAACCCTACGGGTATACCAATAAGAGAAGCCAAACCAATAGTTATCAAAGTGCCTTGAATAGCGTTTGCAACGCCCCCTCCTTTTTCCCCAACGGTTGGCGTCGGGCTGATAAAGAACTCAAGGTTAATGGTGGAAATACCTTTTTGAACGACTTCATAGAGGATGCTAAACAAAGGGATTAGCGCCAACGCAAGGGACAAATATACAAGTAAAAATGCAATGCGATCCTTAACCATTCTAAACTTGTAGTAGTTCAGTTTTCTCACTCCTTAGCTATCCCCCTAGCTAGTCTAAGCGTCCGCCAAACAATCAGCCGCGAAAAAATGTTAACCAACAAAGTCACGAATAACAAGACAAGGGCAACGTTCATCAATGCACTTACATAAAGATCGTATGTGGCTTCAAGAAGCTCGTTGGCAATTATGGCTGACATGGTATACCATGCATCAAAAAGTGAAGACGGCCAAACCTGAAACTTGTTTCCAATAACCATTGTTACTGCCATGGTCTCCCCAATAGCCCGCCCTAACCCCAAAATTACAGCGCCTATAACCCCTGAACGCGCATAGCTAATCACGGTTTTGACGGTTTCCCATTTTGTGGCGCCGAGAGCTATCATTGCCTCCCGCTGGGAATTTGGCACAGCCGAGAACAAATCGCGCATAACAGCGGAAACCGTTGGAATAATCATTATTGCCAAAACTATGCCGCCTGTGAGAACACCACCGCCATAAATAGGTCCTGAAAATACGGGGATAAACCCAAAAAGCATTTGCATGGGTGAATAAATGTGGTCGCGTAAAAAGGGTATCAGAACAAATATTCCCCAAAGCCCATAGATAACACTTGGGACAGCAGCTAAAAGCTCCACTAGAAAAGAAATTGCAAATCCAAATTTTTTAGGCATGTATTCCGAAAGCGTCAAGCCTATTCCAAAGCTTATTGGCACGCCTATAAGAAGCGCAATGGCCGAGGTAACAATAGTGCCCAATATCAGGGGAAAAGCCCCAAAAACTCGGGATATGGCAGGATCCCATTTGGTTCCCAAAATAAAGCTTAATCCAAAAGTTTGAATGGAAAGCCACGACCCGTTAATTAACTCGTAAACCATTAAACCTAGAAGCAGAAGGATGCTGGAAGCGAATAATGCGCCAATAACTTTGAAGAGGCTGTCACCCGTAATCTGCCATTTTAAACGTGAAAAATATTTCGTGTTTAACTTGTGAATAAAAAGGGATATTTTGCGAAAACTTTTCATGTTTTATCACTTATGTAGCTGTTGCCCGTTGTAAGTTATCAGCCGTAGTGTTGCTTCATTGTGCATTACAACGCTTGATGGCAAAGGAACATAGTATAAGCCAGGCGCATAGCTTTGTCCGTCATGCATCGCCCACCATAAGAATTCTACTAAAGCCTTTGCAGTTGCTTTGTTCATGTTTGGTAAAACATTCAACTCCTTGTATACCATGATGTAAGAGAAGCTTGTTATTGGATAGGCGTCCATTGCTTGTATATTGTTAGCTAAACTGTCAACTATTGAAACCCTCGCCCAACTTTCATCGCCTCTTGGCAGGGTAACTGCAGCGTAATCCGCGGCTTTAGCAAATGATTCTATGCTCGGCTCTATAAATTCTCCTGCAGCATTTTGCACATAACCATAGGCCAGATTATTCTTCTTTGCATATGTAAATTCAGCGTATCCAATAGAATAAGGTGTTTGTTGAACAAGGGCGGCGACTCCATCGTTTCCCTTTCCTCCAAGGCCGACGGGCCAGTTTACCGATGTTCCTCTTCCAACAGTTTCTTTCCACTCTGGGCTAACATTAGACAAATAGCTTGTCCAAATGAAAGTCGTTCCGCTTCCATCTGACCTATGCACCACGGTTATTTGCTGATCTGGGAGGCTAACGCCCGGGTTTACCGCTAGAATTTTCTGATCATTCCATTTTGCAATTTTTCCTAGGAAAATGTCCGCCAAGATTTCTCCAGTAAACTTCAGCCCTTTTGATATGCCTGGAATATTGTAGATTGGAACAACTCCGCCTATGGTTATGGGTAAGTGCAATGTGTTAGGCGCTTTTCCAGCTTGTGCTTCTGTTAATGGGGCGTCGCTGGCTGCAAAATGCACAGTCCTTTCGGTGTGTTGTTGAATGCCTCCGCCGCTTCCAATTCCTTGGTAGTTAACTTGAATGTTAGGCTTGATCTTATGATACTCAGCAGCCCACTTGTCGATAAGTGGAAATGGAAAAGTTGCACCTGCACCATTTAAGGTTATTGTTTGTGTTGCTGATGAAAATTGATATGTAAACATTCCTGCTGCAACTATTGCAACTACGACTATCAGTATGGCAATTTTATATATGGTTCTCATATGTTTTTCACCTTTTCATTAATTTAGAAGTAGAAAAAATCTATATACCTTATCCGAATAAACAATATAGAAGAAAATTTACTATATAGAAGGTAAACGAGATGGAGCACTCAAACGAGGAAATAAGAAAAATTCAATTCACTGGTAAATCCACATACATAGTTTCTCTCCCAAAAAGATGGGTAACTTTACTGGGCCTAAAGGCAGGAAGTCAAATAATAGTCTCGCAACAAAATAGCTCATTAATTTTAACTCCAAAGGAAATGGCTAAACCTCCAACCCGACCTGTCGAGGCTACCATAAAAATTTCAAGCAAAGATCACCCGGATATGATTGCAAGAGCAATTGTTTCCTTATACTTAGTGGGGTATAACTACATTAAAGTGCAAACGAAGGATGAACGCATAAGCGTTCAGCAAAGAAACGCGATAAAAGAGTTGACAAGAAAAAAGTTGGTAGGCACAGAAGTAATAGCTGAATCCCCAAACGAAATTAAACTGCAGGTTTTAATAGGTTATCCAGAGCTTTCGGTAGAGGACGCTTTAAGGCGTATTTGCCTAATTTCTGCATCGATGCATGATGATGCAATACAGGCCCTTAAAACCTTAGATAAAAACCTTGCCCAAGAAATCATTAATTTAGATGACGAAGTTGACCGCTTCAGCCTATACATAATACGACAACTAAAGGCTTCGGTGCAGAGCGAAAAAATTCTCAAAGACATTGGGCTTTCCCAACCACGAGACTGTTTAGGCTACAGAGTAATTGTAAAATTCGTTGAAAGAATAGCAGATCATGCCACAAAGATCGCAGAGAATGTTATGCACCTAAAGGAGAAACCGAGTGAAACAGTTCTCCAAAAAATCTCAGAAATGAGCACATTCGCAAAAAACGTATTTAATGATTCTATAAAATCGTTGTTTAAAAAAGACTACACTTTAGCAGACAATATAGTTTCGAAAGCAAGAACAATAACAACCCTCGAAGCAGAAGCAATGAGAGAAATTCGAACTGAAATAAAACAAATTGACATTTCTAACATACGGATGATTATGGAAAGCATACGGAGAACAGCAGAATACGCGAGCGACATCGCAGAAATCGTCCTAAACCTAAACATAAATCAAAAAATCACAATGTAATAAACTTAGCTATGAGTTCACCTCAAATTTCAACATAGCAGTGCG
>CALJDG010000024.1 GCA_938023865.1 uncultured archaeon
CACCTTCGTTTTACACTTAGACACAAACTCCATCGAGGTTTTGGGGAAAGAACCCGAAGCAGCCCTTCCCTCGCCTGAAGAGGAGAAAACGATCCTTGAACTCGCAAAGGACCCGTGGATACATAGGAAAATAATAAATTCCATTGCGCCCTCGATTTACGGCTACGAGCATGTTAAAGAGGCGATAATGTACCTTCTCTTTGGCGGTGTTCCAAAGACGCTTCCAGACATATCAATAAGGGGCGAGCTAAACATTCTTTTGGTGGGCGACCCTGGAACAGCCAAATCCCAACTATTACAGTATGTGGCGCGAGTTGCTCCTAGAGGTCTTTACACTTCTGGTAGGGGAACCACAGCGGCTGGTTTGACTGCGGCGGTTATACGCGAAAAAGGCGGAGGGATGAGTCTTGAAGCTGGGGCCCTCGTGCTTGCGGATAAGGGAATCGCGTGCATAGATGAGATAGATAAGATGCGCCCTGAAGACCGAGTTGCAATTCATGAAGCCATGGAACAGCACACGGTTTCTGTGGCGAAGGGTGGCATAGTGGCAACCCTTAATGCACGAACAGCCATACTGGCAGCCGCTAACCCAGCATTGGGCAGATATGAATCTAGACGAACAATTGCGGAGAACATTTCGCTTCCAGTAACAATCCTTTCAAGGTTTGATCTAATATTTGTGTTAAGGGATGTTCCGAACAAGGAAACCGACGGCAAGATGTCAGAGCACATTCTTGAAATTCACCGTAAGGGCTTAAGCCCAATAGAACCACCCATACCCCTAGAACTTCTAAGAAAATATGTTAGCTATGCGAAGACAATAAAGCCAGTCTTAACCAGTGAGGCACTCCAACGCCTAAAAGACTTCTATTTAGCAATGCGTTCAGCAAGCGAATCAGAAGGCTCTCCAATTGCGATAACCGCCAGACAACTGGAATCGCTTATACGCCTAGCTGAGGCCAGAGCTAGGGCCTCTCTAAGAACAGAAGTTTTAGCAGAAGACGCTGAAGCAGCCATAAACATAATGAAGCGCTCCTTAGAGGAAGTTGGAATCGACTTATCCTCCTACAAATTTGACATAGATCTCATAATGACTGGAAAACCAAAAAGCCTTAGGGACAAGCTGCAGTTGCTACTTTCGTTGTTAGCGGAAATGGAAAAAGAGATAGGCATGGTTGACAAATCCGCCTTAATCAACAGGCTTGAAGCGGAATACAAGATTCCCAGGATTGAGGCTGAACGCCTAATCAGCCAGCTTCTACGTGAAGGAACCATATACGAGCCTAGGGAAGGCTACTTGAAAAAGACATGAACAAACCCTTCTTAAAGTATTATTAAAAGGAAGATGCGAATTATTCTTACGTCTTCCGATGGCGAACAGAACGATGCGCCCTTCCGACGGAAAAGAGGAGCAACCGAACAAAATTTTGCCTAAAAGTTAAGAAATGTAGGTGATCTTTTTGTCTTCCTCTCTTCGCATCTCTTCAGCTTGCGTTATTCTTTTTTCCTCAATTTTCCGAAGTCTTGCCATCATGTTTTCGGCCTTGGTGATTTCAGCGTCTAAACCGGCTAAGTCAACATTAATCCTTAAAATTTCAAGTAAAACTTCTAAGACGCTTTTGGCCGCCTTCGGATCAGGAAGATATCCGCGTGTTTCACCTAAAAGACACAAAGCGTCGATCTTTCTGAACGGCGCTAGGCCGAGGATCAATCCAGCTGTGCCGACTATTGGGCTTCCCACGGGGCTTATTACGGCTTTTGCGTGTAAAGCCCAATTGAGGAGGTCTTGGCTTGTGGCAGCTGCCACAACTTTGGGTTTGTCTGTTTCCACTCTGTAGCCGCCTATTGTTATGATAAGTTTTACGCCGTGCTTTTGGGCGAAGTCAAGTATACTGTTTGAAATTTCATATTGCCCCTCGATAGTTTGGGCTTGACTGTCTCCGGTGAAAAGGATCAAGTCGTTTTCTCCGTTATTGTTTTTCCAGAAGTAAAAAGTGCCCCGCACAAGTCTGACGCTTCCCTTCTTGCTTACAAGCACAAAGTACGGAAAATGCGGTGAATACAAATATGCAAGTTTTTGTGCCTTCAACTGTTTAATTAAGTAGCGGGTGGCAATTTTCCCCACAAGCCCCAATCCTGGAAGACCCTCAATCAATATCGGGTTTTTTAACTCAGTCTTCGTTAACTCCTTAATTATCGTCTCTTTCATTTAACATGCGCCTCTCTTTTCAAAGCCATTCTGTATTTGAGATATTTATCCTCTGGCGAAAACTTAGGTGGATGCGGCACCCGCACTGGCCCACCACAGTATGGGCACCATTCCTTTTTTAGGGTATACCTTTTGCATTTCCCACATTTCCTCAGTAGCCAAGCCACCTACTTTTCCCTTCTAAAAACCCCTTGTCCGCCAGCCTTAATAACGGTTGAAACAACGTTTTCGGCAACTCTCTGCAAAACCGTCTCTGCATGCTTATAATTATCAGCTAAAACCTCAACGCAGTACCTTGGCGCCGCCATAACATAAAACCGAATATTGACCCCCCGAGTTTTCTCAGTTTTCTTAGCGTTCAAAAAGGCCTCCTTAATGATTTCCACACCGTTAGGCTTCAAGCAGTGGAGCTCAACTATCCCCTTAATTTTAACTGTTGGTAGGCGAATCCTTTCCTTTGCAACCTCCACAAAAACCTCAGCCAGTTCCTTGGAAACACCTATTTTGTTTAAAACTTCTGCGCCCTCTTTTGCGGCTTTCTCAAATCCCTCATACAAGCCATATTCCTTTTCAATGAGTGCCCCAGCCTTCTCGTAAGTTTCGTCCACGGATAAGCCAGCCTTTTCCGCAACACTTCTGAGAAGTGCCTCAGCTTTTCGCTCCTTTTTCCAAGAAAGCATCTTCTCAATTTTCTCTCTCTTTGTTACTCTCCTGAGAGATAAATCTATATGACCCTTTTCTTCGTCAACTCGCAAAACTTTTAAAACAACCTTTTGCCCTTCTCGAACAAAATCCCGTATATTCCTAATCCATGAAGAGGCAACCTCAGAAATGTGGAGGAGACCCCTCTTATCAAACTCGTCTAGCCTAACATAAGCCCCATAATCAGTAATAGTCTCCACAGTAGCTATAACCAAGTCGCCAACTTCCGGCCACTCTTGTTTTCTCAAAGACATCCTGTAACCATCTCACTCAAAAATGATTACAACCTCACCCTTAACGGTTGCTTTTCCACCAGAAGGCTCAGCCAGCTCAGCACCACAGACATTACACGTAACCTTATTTACGGCGTGGCTGAAAATTATCTGCTCATTCCCACACTTCAAACATTTAACCCTAATAAAAGCGCTTTTAGGTTTCGGAATAAGCTTCTCCCACTCGGCCATAGGCTCCTCTCCAAAATATCATTTTATGCTATAACAAGTTTCCTTAACCTTATCCCTTCTTTATGCCTCGTGTAACCACAAACCTTACACTTCAGCTTCAAAGTCTGTTTCTTGGTAGTTTTAGCAAATTTCCTTTGCAACGGATACTTCTGCCCACCATAACCCTTCTTCTCCCTTTCATGATGACGTTCCCCTTTAGCCAAAGCCCTACGCTTACCCGCCTTATAAAGCGAAACCGAGTGAACCTGATGCACCTTACACCTAGGACAGTAAGTTCTAACCTCCTTCGGCACGTTCACCCCAAACACCAGCTTGCATACGAACAACGTATATGCTATTATACTTTTCGCAATTTTCAAAAAGGCTTAAGTGATATGTAGTGAAATTATGACATCAAAAAGAAAGGGTCAAAATGCAAGAAAAACTGCGAAATCTCATACAAACATTAAAACGCAAAACTCGAAACTTCATACAAACATTAAGAAATCCTACAAATCTAATAAAAATAATTCCAATTTTTTCATTTAGCATATCATTACTCATACTATATTTCATTTATCCAAAATCCTATGAAGCAACATGGAAAGGAAGAACGTACTACCTTTTCTTTTTATGGCTTATATTCCTAGAACTCATATTGAATTGGGAAAAGATTCAGGTTAAGATTCAGAAGTTAAAGTCCATTAGATTTATTTCTTTATTAATTTTAGTTTTAATGCCAGTGGCATACGTTTTCATTGCCAATTTTGCAGGATTAAACATGGCAATCGTGGAAGTATCTCCAAAACATTACTATCCTGGCGCCGATCCCTACTATTGGGCAAGATTGATGCCTCTCTCAGTTGAATATTTAGTCTTCGCGTTACTTTTCGCATTAATGATTTTAGCAGCATATGGAAAAGGAAGCCTGAGTATATTTTCACTTCCACTTTCCTTTATAGTAATTATTGGTTCAATTTACATGATGGATAATATTTATCCATTTGGAGAGTTTGCACCATTTCAAGTTATTGTTCCGACTACAACAGCTCTTGCAGCGAAATTTTTGAATTTTATGGGCTATCAGACAAGAATAGCTGGAGAAGTTTACGGGACACCTCGCTTAATTGTTTGGAACGAGAAGGGTATAGCCTCCTATGGAATAGCTTGGCCGTGTTCGGGTGTTGACAGCCTCTTGTTATACTCGGTCGTTACCATCCTTTTTCTTAATAACAGCTTCATAACGAGGAAGCGGAGCGTAATATACTTCCTCATAGGTGCAATGGTCACCTACTTGATAAACATTTCGAGAATAGCCACAATCTTTATCATAGCGATAAATCATGGCACCTATTCTCCCGAAGTTCAACGATTTCACGATTATTACGGTCCATTATATTCCATCACTTGGATCGTATTCTACCCGCTGTTTATACTAATGGTTCACTTCTTATGGTCCAAATTGAAGAGGAAGAGCTCAAAGGATTCTGCCTAAATCCTTATGAAGAGAGGGAAATCTTTCGAGCTAATTCCCTTTTCATCAGGGCTTCAGCATTTTCAAAAGGTAGAGATGCAACGTCCTCAACTTTAAATGGACCATACACTTTAAGATCTAAGCCCACAATTGAAGGAGTATCCTTCAAAAAGCGTACAACAACGTTTTTACGTGTTTGTGTACGTTCAAGACTTATTTTTTGCCTCTGAATGAGTTCAGCTACAAAATTTTTGTAGGAGTGGGCAAGGCCTGAGATGTCCTTTAAAATTTCTCTTTCTTCGCTTGTTAAATAGTCTATCGGAATTTTTACCCCGATAATCAGTTTTTTCACTAACTTTTTATGACGCAATTTTGCAAGTTCCCAAATCATATGTTTAACGCCTTCCAATTCTTTCATTAACAAAAACCCTTTTAATGTTCTTTTGTCGATCATCCGCATTTCTTCCCTAATTCTCCTTAAGTATTCAGCGATTTGAGGATAAAAGTCGTCGGGGAGTCTCGTAAGCTCGGTATTTTCATTTTCTTTCAGCCAGCACTCATATACTAAGTTATACATTATTCCATAACCTCCGCTTTTCCCTTGCAAATAAGAAGCAGCGCCGCAGCTGTTGGTAACGTAATTTTTTGATTTTTATAAGGACCAAAAGTTTCATCTCCAAGCCTGAATTCTGGGGCATCTGATATAAATATGGATACTGTGCCTTTTTCAAAGGCTACAGCCTTGTTGAACGGATCAAAACTTTCAATATTGCTAACGGGAAGCCACGTTTTTTTAAGCCCGGTTTTTCCATGCAAAGTTCCAGGTAATCTTATTAGACGGTGAATATCAGTGGTCACGACAGTATCGATCTTTGCGGATTGCATATTACAAACATGTTCCATTATTCGCTTAATCGTTTCCTGACCTAAACCTTTAATTTTTCGCCACGCCTCCAATTGCCAATCTTTGAGAAGAACACTTTTATTCTGTATAATTGCTTTGGCTACATTACTTCTTATCCCAATTTTTCTGAGGTCATCCTCTTCCGCTTTACAGATGAATTCTAAAATGCCCATGTAAGCGCGCTTACTCCAACCATGTAGAATTCGTTGAGTTGTTTGGTGTGGTTCAGCATTAAAGCCCAAACCAGTTACATAATCAACAATCTCTTTTCTTGCTGTAGCGTCCAACGACAAGATTGCTTCGCTTTCAATTTGAACGTGATAGCCACGGTGCCCTGAAAAAAACACTTTAATCTCTTTATCAGAAAAACCAAAGTCATCCATTAGCATGCCTAAAAGTTTAATCGTTTCTGCTTTTGCCGATTCGAGGCATATTTCACAAGGCCACGTGATTACACTAAACCTTTCGCCATTACATACAGGACATTTTTCCGGAGTTATTCCTTTTCCAACGAAACCACAATCACCACAAATCCACTCGTCATGGACTTTATCGCAACTAGTCGGTATATGGTCAGCATCAACATCAAAAATTAAATCCGCACCCAACCATCCCTTTTGATCCATCTCCGCCGTCGGATTTTCATAATAAGCACAAGAATAATAAGCGTCCATAGGAACGGAAGACCTCAGAAAACTCCGCAGAGCTTCAAAATCGTCAAAACTTTTATGGCGAAGCATAAAACCTTCAAATAAGACGAAGCCAAACTCACGTTTTTCTATTTTTGAAGGCGTTTCCGAAAAGTAATTTTCTCTATAATATTCACTGAACATGTTTCGAACGAAGTTGCATGGTTTTTGATTCAATTTCTTCCTCTCCTCTCTTGATATAGATTCAAAGCCTAAAATAGTATCGCCGGAAATTATTTTGCAGGAGTCTGATTATGCATCAAAGCATAATTTAGAAAGAATTTTATATTCACTTGTATTTCTCATTCTTTCAACTTCGTAATAATTTGATTGATCAAAGTATAACTATGAGGATGATAAATGTGAAGAAAGTATTCATAATTACGGATCCTCTGGTAACGAGTTTTGGTTCTGTAAGACCTCCGCTTTTGTTGTCAAAGGAGCTTAGTAGATGCGGGTTTGATGTAATAATTTCGTCCCCCCGAGTAAGTGACGATGTTAGAAAACTGATTGAAGGGCACGTCAAAATCATATCGTTAAACATGAACTTCTATATTACACGGCAACTTCCTACTTTCGAAGCATGGTTGCGTTGTCTTGTTAGATTATGTAAAACGCCTTGCCCCTTAGAGGATTTTCTTGTAATCAACTTTTCTTCGTCTGTCATGGTAAGGTCCCATGTTTATTACGCTCAAGGTCCTATGACACGGGCGCTTGATGACATGCGCCCTGAAATGCCAAGTCAATACCGTCATTCCTATCGCTTAGCTTCATGGCTTCTGAGGATTCTGGAAAAGAAAATGGTGTTTAGATATCGCAAATTATCGAATCTCTTTATAGCTAACTCAAAGTTTTGTAAGTCGATGTATGAGGACTGGGGTGTTAACGTAAACAAGGTCATATACCCTCCCCTCGACCGTAGTCTTTTCAAACCTACAACATCAAAACCCTCAGGCGATTATGTGTTAACATATTTTGGAGTGTATGGCAAAGAGGCAAAATTTTCTGTTATCAAGAAGGTAGCCGATAAAGGTGTAAAAATCAAGGCCTTCGGCTCAAAAACCCCTCACATACCCGTTTACATTCTAAAACATCCAAACATAGAAACATTAGGCATGTTGACAAATGAAGAGCTTATTAAGTTATACTCAAATGCGCTCTATACACTTTTTACATTTACCCACGAACCTTTTGGCTATGTACCTGCAGAAAGCATGGCATGCGGAACGCCAGTCCTAACATATAATAGACAGGGACCTGGTGAAACTGTAATTAATGGGCAAACAGGGTGGGCTGTGGACAGCGATTGGGAACTGATAGAAACTGCCTCAAAGTTATGGGTAGAAGGATACCCTCAAGTTATGAGAAGCGAATGCAGAAAAAGGGTTTTAGAATTTGACTCGAAAGTAATCGCCACGCAATGGCTTGAAACTCTTCAAGAGATAGACGCTCAGAAAAGTTAGGGCGATTGTATTACTTTGATGCTGTCTAGGTACACCTCGACATTTTTAGCCATGTTTACCGCTCTAATTTCAAAATCAATGAGGAATTGTGTTGTGCTGAAACTAATGGTGTATGTTTTCCAGGAATTACAAACGACATCAACGTGGGAAAACTGTTTTGTAATCAAAACGTTTTGGCCTTTATTGCAGCATAACTCGATTCTAAATAATTCACCTGTTCCATTGATTTTCATTTTTAGGTATACTGTGTAGTTGCCCGGAGGAAGCAGAGAGCGTGGGCTACTGAAGAAAAGTGGTGAGTATCCCATCGAGCCATTAAAATGAAGTACGTTTAAGTTTGTCGCGTTTGGGTCTATTGTAATCTCTCCCGCATAAACGTTTAGATTGTTGTAGGAGTAGGTAAGTTTGTAGGGCGCGAGTGTTAATGCCTTCCCATCAAAGTTCCTTTTAAAGAGAATGATGCCATCTGCTGAGGCCAAAACTTTAAAATCCGTTCTCCTATTAAGAATACTAAACATTTTGGCAGATGCGTAATAATCGGTTTTTATGTCAATCAAAACGTAGTCAACACTATTTAAAGTTATGTTGACAAATCTTTCACATTCAGGCTCATTTTGTTGCCATAACGCCTCAATTGGGATAGCGTAAGCATTTAGTCTATTAGAAACATGCGCAAAGATATTATTTTGCGTCATTATTGAAGCATCACATGGCACGCAGGAAAGAATTTCATGTATGAAAAGTTCATGCTGCGTTACCCTTAAACCAGCATCATAGTATTGGCTTACGATGAAACTCGTAGGAGAGGCAAAAAAATACGCTATCAGGCTAAATAAGACAATCATTGCCAATCTGCGGATTTTGCCATGTGACGATGGCAAAGCATGAACCGAATATAATGCAGAGATAAAAATGAAAGCTATAATATAAGCAGGGTACTGAACATAAATTACGTAATACGACTGATAATTTGAAAAGAGAGAATAAACAAACCACGGCAGAGTTGGAAGGAGATATTCAGCTTTATAGAACGAAAAGAAAGCTAGAGGACCAAATATTATGAGCAGATACCCAATTTTTACCAAAAATTCGTATTGGAGAGCACTAATAGCTCTTTGAGGGTGTAGAATGATATAGAGTGGAATATGGATGGGATCAGAAGCGCCGAGAACGCTCCAATTCGCAGATGCTTTAAACGCGGAAAGGAAGGATGGATTAATTGGGAAGAAAATGTTTCGCACCCATGAAGTCATGGGATACCAAATTATCGCCAGCAAGATTGTGGCTATAGTGCTCACAAAAACTTTACTTTTATAGTTTTTTGTTTTTAACGTCTCTATTAGTTGTTTCCTATAACGCAATACTATAAGAAGTCCGATAAAGGCCACAACGAATGCAGTATGTTCCTCACATAATAGAGAAAGCATTATAAAGACGAAGTAATTCTTCCAGTTTTGTTTTTCAAGAAAATACATGCTTGATAAAAAGAAGAGTGGCAGAAAAGCTTGAACATGAAAATCAAACCAATTCACTCCATGAAGTGGAGGATAAAGCAGATAAACAAAAACAAACGTTACAGATGCAATCCTACTTTTCAGTACATGTATGCTTAATTTGTAAAGTGGCGTGGCTCCCAATGCTAATATAAAGGATTGAAGGATGAGAAGCGTTTCCGGAACTGGATGAATTGCGTAAAGGGGCAATATTATAAAAAGTATTGGACTAAAGTGTATCCCCAAAAAATTTCCAGACGGATTAACAAGCAGTTCAGGTGTGTTGTAGAATAGTTTGCCATACTTCATTGTGGACCATAAAGCTTGGTTAAAAATTCCTAAATCCCATGCATAAGTTCTGAAAGAGTTATGTTTTAAAATCGTGAAACAGGAGAAAGAAATAGTATATAAACAAACCATCAGGGCTGTAATTAAAGCACTTAAATCCATCCAAAAAATCCTACACGCAAGTATTCTTTCAATTCTCTCTACATTTTTAATAAGCTTTCCAACGAGATATGTCAAAATTTTCCCTCCATATATTCTCAATAGCATTTTCGGTTGAAGTTTTAAATTTTGCACTGAGACTGCAGGTTAATGAAAATTCTAATGTTTGCTTATGTTTGTGGCGATTATATAGGAAATAAAATCAAGCACCTCATTTATTGAAAGTTTTGATTTTCCCTTTTTTCTGTTGATGAAGGTTATGGGTGCTTCGGTTATTCGATACCCCCGCATAGAAGCCTGTCTTATTGTTTCTATTTGTATCTCATATGTTTGGCTGTGCAACTTGTGGATTATGTTTCTGACAAGCCTTGTTGAGTAACAACGCATTCCACTTGTGTAGTCAGAAATTTCCGCACCGACAACGAGTTTCGCAACGAAGTTAGCTGTTTTGCTTATAAGCCTCCTTAAGATATTCCAATTTTTAACGATGCCTCCGTGGCAGTAACGGCTTCCTATGCATAAGTCATATCTATCAGTTTTGACGGGGGCTAGTAGCTTCGGGATTTCAGCTGGGTCATGGGAGTAGTCTGCGTCCATTGTTATAATGAATTTAGGCGGATTTTTGAGGGATAGTAGAAGCTTAAAGCCGTCTACTATTGCTGTGCCAAGTCCCATTTTTCTGGGTCTTATTAAAAGTATAATGTTTTTATATTCCCTCTGCAAGTCACGTACAATGTTCGCTGTTCCATCCGGACTGGAATCGTCTATTACTAGAATGGAGAGTTTTAGGTTCAGCTTTTCGATTTTACGTATTATTTCTTCAATATTTTTAGCTTCGCAGTATGTAGGTAGAATAAATCCGACATCTGAAACAAAATTAAGGTTTCCTTCAACAACTCCATCAAAACTGGTCTGTGGTTTGACACAGTTAAAATCTCGTAGATGGGAAGCCGTAGCAACTTTCATTTCTATTTCACACAAGGCTTAGTTTTTATTTGCCTCTCTATATTTAAATTGTGCTATTTCCCTTCAAAATAATCTTAAAAACTAGAAGCTTAAGCGCTTTATCTCAAAATTTTTAGTCCACTATGCCTCTTATAGAACCCTAAGGGATGACTCACCGCTTTACATAATTCAACGGAGTTTACACATATCCCATGGGTTTTTAGGGTTTGACATTTTGGCGGTTTATACCGTGTTCTTGAGCCTCTTTCGCCTGCTATATGTTCAACTTGGTATCGGGTTAGGCGTTCGTTAAAGTCTGACGAGGCTCTGAATAGGTCTATTATGCTTTCTACGGGCACACCTATGTTAACAAGGAAGGATGTTAGGGTGAATCTGGCTATGTGGGGTATGTGGCGTCCCTTTTGAGCTGCTTCATAAAGAGCGGTTATACAGGGCGGAAAAGCCTCTTGTCTTATGGTTTTAGGAATGCCCTCCACTTCGGTTTTGCTCACTTTTTCCAAAGTTAGAGTTTTTAATGCTTCTGCAGTTTCTGCTATTCTTTGCGGCATTTTGGGAAGATCTCCTATTTCTAGGCGTTTTTCTATATGCCTTCTAACCTCTTCGCTGAGAAGCCTTGCGGTTTCGTTTTTTGTTAGGTAAACGTTTCCTTGAATTAGTGATCGATTGACAAGTTTCCATTTCTTGTCGCGGAGGTTTGCGACGTTTTTAAGGTAGTCTGTGAAGTGGATTTTGAACTCGTAGGGCGTTACAATTTCTTCAGCGTTTAGCGTGAAGATTCTACATCCAAAATTTTCTGCTATGGCTAAAATTTTCTCTTTAGGTTCTAGTTTTAGGTCGTTGTAGGTTTGTTTTGCTTCTGCTAGGGCGTAACGCCTTTTTATGAAGGAGTTTTCGGTGGCCGCTGCAAGCATTGTTGCTGTTGGGAATGATAGGATTTCTATTTCTTCGTTTTGGGTTCTTCTTGTTACAATCGTGTACAATATTGCTTCTTCAATTCTTTCTTTGGCGCGTTCTAAAATTTTTGATAATTCTGGGTTTGCAAGGTCTTCGATTTTTAATTCTAGAGTTTTAACATATTCTGCTGCCTCTTTTAGGAAGGGGTATTTGGCTAGGTCATTTTTTGTGAATTTAACTGTTGCCGGTTGCATTTTTTCACTATTTTAGGGTGTTTCTATTCTTGGAGCTAAGTAAAAGGTTAGTTTTCCCTCTTTTGCTTGTTGAAAGTCTATTTTTATGGGCATGTCTGTTGAGAATTCGATGGTTGCTATGTCTGACGTGGCTGAAGCTGCCTTAATTATTTCTGAAAGGTAGCTAAGGCTAAACGTAGCCTTTGACGCTTCTTTTGCTTCCAGGTCTAGTAGGGCATCGCTTCCCTTTTTTAGTTCTATTGTTGCGCCCATGAGGTCTCCTGTGGCTTGGAAAACCAGTTTTTCGTTGTCTGCCTCTATGCGGACGTGGTCGCTTACGAGCTCAGCGTCTTCTACTGCCTGGCGTAAGCCGTCTGTTGTGGCTTTTGCTCTTATGTTAAATGGTATTTTTGGTGTTGGCACCTCCTCTTCTGACGCTTCAAGGGTTGGCATTGTAAAGTTTCGCGTATATTTCCCAGTTATCTTTAATTGTAGACGTCCGGTCTTCTCGTCTAGGGCTAATTCGATAATCTCGTCCTTTCCAGCCCGCTTTAGAAGCTTTAACAGTTCGCCTATGTTTATGCACATCTTTGATGGTTCTGTGCAAACATATTCATCAAAGACCGTTTTCGGCCATTCAAAGTCCACCATGGCGACGCGGGATGGGTCCATTGCCCTAAGCTTTAGGGCCTCTGGCGTTATTTGGAATGTGGCTTCGTCGACAAGGATGGATATTGCCGTTGCCATGTCCCTTAGCAGTTTGGCGTCTGAAACTTTAAGCTTAAACACCTGTTTCACCTTTCAATTTGATATATTTTGAAGGTTATAAAAGGTTTGCACACCATTTCCCTCGGCATGAAAATTAAATATGATAGTGCTACATTAAATATTGAATGTATGAAGGGTATGGGATCCACTCAAATCCAAAAAGGCATTGTTGCGTAATCTTGGTAATATTGAGTATTCTCATTTGGGTATTCAACCATATGGTTTTCAAGAACTGAGTGTTTTATCAATACCTATTACAATTGTGCTTCTATTACTTGGGAGGATTTATGGAGTAGAATTGCTGATATAATCAAGTCTTTTCTAAAGGTTTATGAGTATTCTCTGAATGTGTAACCGCATTTTGTGCAGCGTAAGAACTGAGTTGAGGATTCGTCTGCTCCGCGGGTTTGTACTTGCCATACATAGGCTGTGTTGTTTCCGCATTTTGGACATTCAATTCTGACTGTTGGTAGGGTTCGCAGTTTTTGTTCTTCTCTGCCTATTACTGCAACCTGTTGCTGTGGGTTATGCTGAATGATTTTTGCAACTTTTGGTGTGGCTTTTTCGCTTACAATACGTTTCTTGTAGCCACATTTTGGACAAGTAAGTGTAAGAGATTCCTTTTTCTCAGATTTTGCCTTCTTTGGTACGAGGCGTGTTCCGCATTTTGGGCAAAATTCCATTGTTTTAAACTCCGGTTTCCGTTTGTTTTCCCATGACTTTGTGTCTTTTAAACTTTTTCTTTTGATAATTAGGATTAAAGCTATATTGTGCTAAGCCCAGATGCAATCAGATGTGCAACGCGAAGTGCTTCAGGGATATAGCTCCGCGTCGATGTCAACTGCAAAATTTTTCGCGCGTCTTCTGTGGAAATTCCAGATATCTGCATATAAATCTTGCTTTTTCCACCGTGTAGTGACACTTCGTAAAGTTCTCCCGCGTTAAGTATGGCTTTCCAGCGCTCCTCACTTCTTGGAAGCTTTTTTAGGGCGTTATGGATTTCGTCAAAGTTTGGTTTATCTCTTGTTACGGTTATCACTGGAAGCCCAGTATCTAAGCTAAGCTTTTTTATGTCCACTACATTGAAGCCCGCAATGGTTACGCCATTAAGCATTATAACCCTCAACTGCTTGTAGTGTGGGGAACTCATAATCATAGATGCTATTTTCCTTGTGGCTTCAAATCCGTCAATCCTAACCTTTACGTGCATAACCCCGTCAAGCCAGTATCCGCCTCGGAAAACAACGCCCACAACAGGCACAAAACCTTTCGTGTGGGGTTTAAATATTCCATCGTCAACCCCCAAAACGCGGATTTCAGGCTTTATTACACGAAACTTTCCAATGGTGGACAAAATTTTCCCTCAACTGTCTAGCAAAAATTGAGCTTGTACGCGTTATAAGCTTAGCGAAACTTAAGGATGGCTTGCAGAGTATAAGAAAGTTTAAAAGTTTTTGGAAGCGCAAACTAAAAGCGTTAGGGCTAACATGTGAAGAGTTATGAATAAACAAGAAGCTATAGGTGCATTTCTAATTGCCATTGGATTCCTGCTGATTATTCATCATACCATTTTCTGGCAGAGACCCTTCGACTTTGCTGACATACTGCACCACGAGTTTTTTGAGGCAATATTCTTCACGGCTGGCATAACCCTCCTAATAGTAGTGTGGTCGAATAAGCGGAGAGGATGCCAGCATTGAACCTCTTAATTCACGGCGGAACCATAGTCACAATGCGTGGAGATGAAGTAATCCGCGATGGCGCCATAGCAGTGGAAGATGGAACTATAATCGACGTTGGAAAAGCCGGGCAGATGCTGAAAAGATATGCAAGCGGCTATGAGAAGATAAACGCCAAAGGAAAGGTTGTGATTCCGGGTCTTATAAACACTCACCAACATGCAGCTATGAGCCTGCTAAGGGGTTACGCCGACGACTTACCACTACTAGAGTGGCTTGAAAAATGGATATGGCCCATAGAAAGGCTGATGACCGCTGAAGACATTTATGTTGGCAGCTTACTGACGGCTATAGAATCCATAATGGGCGGAACAACAACCATTAACACAATGTACCATTACATGCCCGGCGAAAATGAGGCGAAAGCCCTCGCAGAAGCTGGTGTCAGAGGAGTTGTTGGGCATGTTTGCTTTTCATGGAGGAAGGATGATGATAGAAGGGCGCTAGAGGATTTAGCCAAAAACTGGCATAATAAGGCTGGGGGGCTTATCCGCGTCAGTGTTGATCCCCACGCGCCTTACACTGTTGACCCAGAATATATGAAAGAGCTGAAGGCTTTATGCGAAGAACTTGATAGGAAGTATGGTTCTGAAAAGGCGCCAATTATATGGCACATTCATGTGGCAGAAACATTTGAAGAGGCTGACAAGATACGGAAAGCCTTCAATGTTGATGTTAAAGGCGGCGTAATGGAATATTTAGACTCTTTGGGTGTTCTAGATGGGCGTGTCATTGCAGCGCACTGTGTGGCACTAACGGATAATGATATGGCGGTAATGAAAGTTAGAGGCGTTAAGGTTTCCCACAACCCAATTTCGAATCTTAAGCTTGCTTCCGGCATAAGTCCTGTTCCAAAAATGCTGGAGCACGGAGTAACGGTCTCGCTTGGCACGGACAGCCCATGTTCCAATAATGCTGCGGACATGTTTGAGGTTATGAAGGTGACAGCCGTACTCCATAAGGGGGTAAGCGGAAATCCAACGGCGATGTCTGCCCAGCAAGTTTTGAAAATGGCAACTTTGGATGGGGCTAGGGCTCTTTGCTGGGAGAATGAGATAGGCTCGATAAAAGTGGGGAAAAAGGCTGATTTAGCCATTATAAACTTTGATAAGCCGCACCTATGCCCACTGTATAATGAGTTTAGTCATCTTATTTATGCTGCAAAATCAGCGGATGTTGAAACAGTCATAATAAATGGAAAAATAGTGATGGAAGACAGACGCTTAACAACATTGAATAGTGAGAAGGTTATGGAAATTGTTGAGAAGGCTAAAAACCGTCTTTTGGAAAAGCTTCAAACACAACATTAAATAATTGTGAGTAGAAATGCATAGCGGAAGGCGATTTAATGGCAAGCTTTAGAGTCAGGGATGAAAGCTTAGCCCCAAAGGGAATGCTGCAAATAGAATGGGCTTCAAGGCATATGCCCGTTCTAAACCAAATTAAGAAAAGGTTTAGTGAGGAAAAGCCTTTAAAAGGTGTTGTGCTCGGCGCATGTTTGCACGTGACAAAGGAAACAGCAGTGCTGGTTGACGTTTTCCTCGCTGGCGGTGCAAAAGTCGCCCTTTGCGGTTCCAACCCGCTTTCGACGCAGGATGAAGCTGCGGCGGCGCTGGCTGAGATGGGTGTTTACGTTTACGCGTGGCGTGGGCAGTCAACCGACGAATACTACTGGTGCATTGAAAGGGTAATAGATCAAAAACCTCTAATAACATTGGATGACGGGGCAGACCTAGTCAGCACAATCCATAGCAAAAGAACAGACGCGCTTCCAAACGTTAAAGGAGGTACCGAAGAGACAACAACTGGCGTTTTAAGGCTTAGAGCCATGGAAAGGTCTGGAACCCTAAAGTATGCGATAATAGCCGTTAACGACGCACACACAAAATATTTGTTTGACAACCGTTATGGAACTGGGCAAAGCACGATAGATGGAATTTTAAGAGCGACAAACATTCTCTTAGCAGGTAAAAACTTTGTTGTCTGCGGTTATGGATGGTGCGGCAAAGGCATAGCCATGAGAGCAAGAGGGATGGGCGCTAACGTCATAGTCACGGAAGTAAATCCCTTAAGGGCTCTTGAAGCTGTCATGGATGGGTTCCGAGTAATGACCATAAGCGAGGCAGCCAAGATAGGCGACATTTTCCTAACGACAACTGGCGACATAAACGTCATTAGGAAGGAGCATATGGAGAAGATGCGGGACGGGGCCATTCTCGCTAACAGCGGCCACTTCAACGTTGAAATAAGCCTAAAAGACCTTGAAGAACTAGCAGCCTCGAAAAGAACTGTTAGACCAAACCTTGACGAATACTTGTTAAGAGATGGCAGTAGGCTTTACTTGCTAGCCGAGGGACGACTTGTAAACTTGGCGGCAGCTGAAGGACACCCATCCGAGGTTATGGACATGTCCTTTGCAAATCAAGCCTTAAGCGTCGAATACCTTGTCAAAAGTGAGAGAATGGAGCCTAAAGTGTATCCTGTTCCTGGAGAAATAGACGAAAAAGTGGCGAGGCTGAAGCTTAAGGCGATTGGCGTAAAAATAGACGAGCTAACAGAAGAGCAGAAAAAGTATTTAACGGAATGGGAAATGGGCACAACTTAAACATTTATATGTCGTATAACACGGTAAACTTTAAAAGGAAAACAAACAATAAACAAGGCTTTGTGTGGTGAAAGAAATGGTAAGCAAAGACCAATCAATAGGAGGAGCAATATTTATTATTTGTGTGGTTATTGCTGTACTATACACGCTAATAGTGTTCTTTCCACAAGGAATGCTAGGAATGTTTTTTGCTTCGGTGGATGAAACACAAGTGCGTATCTGGGCGGTGTTAATACCAGTTTTCATAGCGTTCATAGCTATAATGGGTATTGGTGCTTGGATAGGCTGGACTATGGCCACGACACCGCCGCCAAAGCCTATAGAAGAGATAACAAGTGAAATTGAAGAGGAGGAGAAAAAAAGAAGAAGCAGCCAAAGAGGCCAAAGAGACTGCTGTGACAGAAGAGAAGACAGAGGAAAAGGGAAAGGGTAAAACCAAAAAGTAATGCTTTACAATCCCAAAATTTTATTACAAAACACTCAATGCTTTTTGAGGCTGTACCAAAAAATAACAGTATTTTTGCGAGAAAAATGCGAGGAAGTCTTCTCCTGAGAACTGCTTACAAAGATGCGCCCTCCACACATTTTTAGAAGTTGCTGGAGACTCGATAGAAAGTGAGTATATCTTGGGCCTTACTAATCTGTTATGGTTTTTAGCATGCACTGCACCATTTTTTCGCAAATAATACACTCTTCTGGGATGCTTTCCTTTGGTGAGCGCTTGCTCAAATATCCAAAATAATGTTTGCATTTAGTTGTCTCTGAAACCGTCTGATCGACATGCTTTTCCTTAGCTAATGTTTTTTCTTCACTTTTGCTTTCTTCTGCGGTTTTTGGTTTTGCAGATTTTAGAACTTGTTTTTCAGTTGTTATTTCAGTTAGACAGTAAGGACACGCCTTATAAACAGTGTTTTTCCTCACGTTTTCAACCTTTATTGGATTTAGGAAGTTTTTCCCGCATAGAGGGTTTGAACATACGTAACTTTTGTTGTCTGCGCGATGCGTCTTTCTCTTTTTCGTAGGTATTTCCTCCTTTAAAATTTAGAATTGGCTTCAAGTTTATAGTGTTGATGAATCCGGGATACTTATCCTAACTAATCTTTACAAAACAATTTTATGGAGATGCAAGTTTTTTGAGGTCCTCTTCGCCTTCAGCGTAGCCTGAAGCAATCAGTGTGTCTCCCTCTTGGATTCGCGTTTCTGGTTTTGGACGTATGCATTTGTCCCCCCTTTTTATGGCTAAAATCCACATGCCCGTCTCCTCTGGGATTTTTGCCTCTCGTAAAGTCTTGTTTGCCAAAGGCGAGTTTTCCGTCACCCTTGTGTACGTGATTGTTTCTTCAGCTTCTTCTATGGCTAGTGCCAACACCGGATGGGGTTCAATGCCTCTTAAAACAACTTCAGCTATTTGTGCAGCAGCGTCAGCTATCTTCTCTGTTACAACGCCAAGCCTTATCAGTCCTAAGAAGCCTTTCGCTTCTTCTCTCCTAAATTTACTCGCCAAGACTAGTAGTTCAAATTCTGTGTGGAGTTTGTCCATGTATTCTTCGAGTTTTTGTACCTCTTCGGCCAGCTCTTTACTATTTAGTAGAAGCGATGAATAAGCTAAGTCTATCATTAGTTCAGATGTGTCTTTAAGTTCTACGAAGCGTTCAACTATTTCCTCAAATTTTTTAAGGCTTCTCTTTGCCATAATTAGTCCACCAGCTTTTCCATTTTTCCTTCACAGAGTTCCTTCAGCTCTCTTAATCCTTCATGGGCACCGCGGGCTATGAGGATGTCACCAGCCTTAACCTTCTCTTTTCCTTTTGGATTTATTATCCAATCGTTTTCTCTGAAAATGGCGATTATGTCTATACCCATTCTTGGGGCAAGTTCAAGCTCGCCTATCTCCTTCCCAACCAGAACTGATTTTTCGCTTACTTTGGCTTTTGCTAAACGCTCCTCAACTCTTTCGAAGATTTCGCTCACAATTGGATGTACACCTATATTCTGCGTCACTATTGCAGCTATGTCTGCGGCAGCATCTGAGATTTTGTCGGTTGCGGTAGCAACCTTTGAAACTCCAACGAGTACTTCTGCGTCTTTTGCGTCTCTTGCAGCCACCATTGTCGTCATCTCCAAATGGTAAGCCAGCGTGTCTATGCGTTTTTCCAGTTCCAAAACGTCTTCAGCCAAGTCTTTATCATTGAAGAGGGCAGCCGAATAAGCCAAGTCTATCATTAGTTCGGAAAGGTTTTTCATTTCGCGGAGAACTTCCCTCACTGTTACGGGCTTATACTCGATTTTTTCAAAGTGAGGCATAGCTTTTTAGGCTCTCCGCCTAGAATATTTAGCGTCAGCGAATATTTTAACTCTTATCCCCAGAGGCTGGTTTTCGAAGCGGTTCAAGCTAATATGCTGGCCCACAAGATAAGCGCCACAAGAAGCGAAATTGTTGTTATGCTATCAGCAAGGGAACTCTCTATGGGAATTTCAAAATTGTCCGGGTCTAAACCTTTCTGGTAGGTTAGGATGGCAACGGAATAGGAAACCAAAATTATTAGGAATGCGGCGAAAATGTTGACTGTGAAGAGGAAAAAAGTGAATGTTATTAGGCTTGTTGGGGCAATCGTGCCGGTTATCAGTAGGGCTAGTATAGAGTAGGCAAAATACATTATTAAGGATGCCGCCCATGCGCCTGAAACTTCTGTTAAATGGTTTTTCATGGATGAAAATGATGCTTTAAGCGTTCCGATGGCAAGTTTTGTTGTAGCTGTTGAGCCGACTGCGGCGCCTACATCACCTATGGTGTCAATTAACGCTGGATAAACAACGTAGACTTGGCTGAGCCTCTTTCCACGTATAAGTTCTTCCACTCTGCCCAGTGTGGCTCCGGCGACATTAACTATAAATGAGACTAAAACAAGTGTTAGTAGGGATTCCTTCAATGTTCTGATAAACTCCGGCTCTCTTGCATTTTTAATTAAAAAGAATATGGAGGTTAAGAGCAGTGCCAAACTTATAAAAGTAAAGACGTAGCCCCCGAGAAGGCTATTGGCTAGATTGAGGCCAAGTACCGCAATATAAATTAAGGTTATCAATAGGTCTGCCACTGTGGATTCTATTGGGTATAAGATTATGTCCGGGTCAAGTCCGTGCTTAAAGGAGATGAAAGAAACCGTCAGCGTCAGCGGTGAAATAACAACCAATGCCAAAGCCATTGTAGCCATAAAAACGTTTACCAAATTAAAAAATTCTTTAAAGCCGCTTAAAAAGGCTGCAATTAGGCTCATCATTAGGCTTGCTTCAAAAGTCATGATTACAATTGCTTGGAAGAGCAAATAGAAGCTTTTAGTGTTTCCGAAAAGGCGCGGGTGAACAGTTCCAATGTGCAGAGCAGTGCTTAAACGTCCACAAAATAAGCCGCCTATGACCCCTCGAGCACTGAGGATAGGTGGATAAATTGCGACTGCCCATGGCGCTTTTGCGAAAAGTCCAGAATTATAGGCTATTATTGTTCCGGCGGCTATTCCGAAAATGTTGAAGGCGTAGGCCGCCACTGACTGCTTTAAAGTTTCGGCGAATCGCGGTTTAACCTTCAAGGCCATAAGCTAACCCTCCTCAAAAAGCTTGCATAAACTCAGTGGAAAAGTACGAACAGGGTAAAAGGAGACTGTAGATGAAAACGCTGTCCTATAAGCGAATTGTTTTAGGTAGAAGTTTTGATGGGCATAGCTGGGCAGCTGTGAATTCGCGTTCTGTTCTTTTTGTATGCTGTTGGCTAGCATCATCGTTTTCGCCTTCTCGGCTTTCCCCGTTGTTCTCCATCCATAGGCACTCCTTCAAAGCGGCTTTTTCCAGCGTGCCCTCAAACTCCACCTTTTATATCGCTCCCAAACCTCTTACAATTGGTGAGCAACTCCCTTAATTATTTTTCCGACAAATCCAAAATCCATACCCAAAATTCATAACTGTTTTAATTAGCAAGCCTCTAAATTCGCAGTGCAGCGGTGAAAAGTGTTGTATGCCATCTGGGTAAAAATTGATGAAACACTACCATGGATTGAACTCAGCGGAAAATATCAAACCGAAAAAGAAGCTAGAAAAATGGCGAAGGAGCTTTTAAGCAAAATAAGGATAAGAATCGTTAAAGTTGAGAAAGAGCGAAGACAAATGAAGGCCGTGGTGACTGTAAAGCGGTAAATGAGGCTTAACCCTTAGAAACTTTTTATGAAGGATAGCATGTAGTACACTTGCACTCTTTGAGAGTTGGCAAGTCTTCTTCGTGAAGTTTGCATATAACCTTTTCATATCTTAAAGTAGCGCATATTTCGCAAAGTTTTTCTATAACGTTTTCTGGTGTTGTATCTTCTCTGGCAAGAGTTTCAGCCAGCTTTGATATCATTCTCATGGCTTCTTTAGATTGGGCTATTTCCTCTGCAAGCGTTTTTCCTCTTTCGCCCTTAAAATATTGGGTTATAGCTGCTGGAGTTAGCTCCATTTTGTTGGACGCCCTGATTTTTCGCATGTTATGCTTTTCCACAAGCTCTTTTGTTACCAGCGCCCTTATTGCTGGAAGGAGATATTTGACTACAACTACGCATGGTGGTTTCAAATGTTCCCCCGTTATTTTTGGCGTTAGGTTTATATATTTTTAACGGTGTTAAATAAGGTTTAACGGTGTTAAAATGGCTGAAATACACCTAATCAAACTTGCAGAACTCCACGAGCACGAAGAAACAGACCCAGCACACTTGAAAGAGCTAACACAGCAAATAGCCGCGGACAAAATCCTAAAACACCCAATAGTCGTCGATGAAAAGACAAACACTATGTTGGATGGAGAACATCGTTTCAACGCCCTTAAAAGCCTCGGATGCAAAAGAATCCCAGTAATCTATGTGGATTATAACTCTCCCAACATAGTGGTTCAAACGTGGAGAAACAATTACAATCTAACAAAAAAGGATGTTGTGGAAGCCGCTCTGTCAGGTAAGCGTTTTCCACCTAAAACAACATACCACATGATAAAAAATAGTGAAACACTATCACATATATCGTCAATTGAAAAGAGGGTTGACATTCCTATTGAGGTGTTAAAAAGTGAACTTACGCTTGCTCCAATTAATAGTATAAAGGTTGCCATGAAAGTTGAACTCGCGGATGCGCTGCCGGCATACACGAAGTTCTTTAAAACGGGAATCGTTGACGATCCATTAATAGTGGATAGAAAGACGGGTATCTTGCTTTATGGCTATGAGGCCTTTCAAGCTCTTGACCTGCTTTCCGCGGAAAAAGCGCCCACATTTAAGGCGAACTTAGAGGTTGTGGAAATTAAAACATCAAATCCAAATATGGGAAGCCTGTCTAAAGAGGATATTGTCCAAGCTGGAACTAAAGGGCCGAAACTCCCACCTAAAAGTTTCACTATTCTTACAGAGCCTGTTAAAATAAGTGTCCCGCTGGAAAAATTGATAGTTAAGAAGAGGCAAAATCGTAGGGTGCTTAAAGTTTACAGGAGCACTTTAGAACTGCTTCACGAGGGCTGGCCAACTCCCCTTGTGAAACTGAATTCCTTCTCTTCTGCGGCTCGAAGTGTCTGGGCTAAACTTGAGTGCTATAATCCCTTCAGCAATAGCGTCAAAGATAGAATAGGCTGGGCTATGATTAAAGAGGCCATAGAGAATGGAGAGCTTAAAACGGTTTTGTATGAGGCCACATCCACAAACACCGGCATAGCCTTAACCTCCATAGCCAACACCCTCGGTATAAAAACAAGGCTTTACATACCAAAAACCATACAGAAGGCAAGCGACACCTACCTAGAAGTTCTCGGAGCAGAGGTCGTGCGGCTTCCAGTAGGCTTAACCGTTGAGGCAATAAGCCATGTAGAAAGGGAGGCAAAAGCTAACAAGGCAGCCCACCTAAACCAGTTCGAAAACGATGCCAACTTCAAGGCTCACCTGAAATATACAGCCAAGGAAATAGGCGAACAATTAAATAGCCTAGGCTTAAAGCCAACATGCATAATAGGGGGAATTGGCACATCCGGCCATATGAGCGCTATATCCCACTACTTTAAAACCAAATACGGAAATAGCGTAAAAATTGTAGGCGTCCAGCCAGCCCAAAACGAGGTTATCCCAGGTATTAGAAGGATAGAGACCGGCATGAAATGGTTCCATAACGCAGTTTTCGACAAGGTAGTAGACGTGAAGCAAGCAGAAGCCATTGAAGGCGCGATAAAAATAGCCAGAAATGAAGGTCTCCTAATAGGGCTAAGCTCCGGAGCCGTTGTCTACGCCTTCCAGAAAATCGCCGAAGAGAAAGGCGTATACGTTCTCGTCTTCCCCGACAGTGGATACAAATACGGAGAACAATTCGAAAAATATTTGACAAGTGTTTCGCCGAAAAACCAGAGGGGGCTACCCAAATTTAACAATTTTGGAGACAGCTAAATTGACTTTGAAAGCAAATGAGAAGTTTCCCCTTTTTGGTTTTAGTCAATTCAAATAACCTACACCGCTGAGGGAATGAATAACAAACATCTTAAAATGATATGTTTTGGCGCCGGGAGTGGGATTTGAACCCACGCGGCCCCGAAGGGCCACAGGCTCTCAAGGCCTGCGCGTTATCCACTCCGCCATCCCGGCAACAACCGCTATTTCACCTAAACCATTTTAAGCCTTAAATCTTTATCCAATCATTAAGAAACGAATCAGCTATATATCGGGAATGCGAGTAGACTATTCCGGCAGATGGGCCGGTAGTCTAGCTCGGTTAGGACATCCGCTTGACGTGCGGAAGGTCACCGGTTCAAATCCGGTCCGGCCCACTCTTTTATCATGATGTTTTAAACTTTTTTATAGATGCATTAGCCCATTAACGGTTAGGGTGAAGTTTCGTTTGGGGGCTATCTTATGAGTTTGTTTGGTACCTCTGGCTTAAGGGGCTTGGTCAATGCTGACTTGACTCCAGCCTTAGCTGTTAAAGTTGGGATGGCCTTAGGAACTTTCATTAGGGGTGGTAAAGTTTTTGTGGCGAGGGATACGAGAACTTCTGGTTTAATGATTGAGAACGCTTTAGTTTCTGGTTTGATGGCTTCCGGATTAGAAGTTTATTGTTTAGGCGTTTTGCCCACTCCAGTTTTGGCATATTTGACTGGGAAACTCGGCGCCGACGCTGGATTGATGATTACAGCTTCTCATAACCCACCTCAATATAATGGGATAAAAATTTTTGACAAGAATGGCATGGCATACGATAAAAAACGTCAGGATAAGCTTGAAGGAATTATTGAAGGTGGAGATTTTAGTCTAGCGGGCTGGGGAGATCTGGGCGGGGTTGAGTATGGCGATGAAAGCCAATTGTATGTGAATATGGTGTTGGAAAGCTTAAGGCTTGATAGGAAGTGGCATGTTGTGATTGACACGGGTTGTGGGGCTACCAGTTACATCGCACCGGAAATTTTTAAGAGGCTGGGATGCAAGGTTAAGGCCGTAAACTCTCAGCCTGACGGTTTCTTTCCAGGCAGAAGCCCTGAGCCAACTGCTGAATCTCTAGCACACTTAGCGAATATTGTTAAAAAGCTTGGGGCTGAAGTTGGAATAGCCTATGATGGAGACGGAGATAGAGTTGCTTTCATAGACGAAATGGGCAACTTTGTGGACTTTGATAGAATTTTGTCGGCGTATGCGGCTTTCGTCTTGAAGAGTTGTGAAGGTGGAACTGTTGTTACAAATGTTGAAGCCTCCATGTGTTTCGAGAAGACGGTTAAGCCAAAAGATGGAAAAGTCATTAGAACAAATGTTGGAGATGTTTACATCGCAGAAGCTGTGAAAAAGTTTGGGGCAGTTTTTGGCGGCGAACCATGTGGCGCATGGATACATCCAAAATATCATCATTGCCCGGACGGAATTCTTTCCTCAGCACTTCTTTTGAAAGCTTTGGAAGATGAAGGTAAAAGCCTTTCAGAATTTGTTGCCAATGTTCCAGCATATCACATCATCAGAAAGAACATTCATTGTAAAAACGAGGCGAAGCCTGCGATGCTTAGAAGATTGGGCATTCTTTTGAAAAAATCTTTTCCAGACTATAGGCAGATTTTAACGATTGATGGTGTTCGCTTATCCCTTAAGGATGGATGGATTTTGGTTAGGGCTTCAGGCACAGAACCCCTTATACGATTGACGGTGGAGGGCGAATCTTTAAAGACTGCTGAAGCAATAATGGATAAAGCTTCAGCTACTATTAAAAGGGCTTTGGAGGATTTGGAAAAGTGAAGGCTGTTGTTCTTGCAGCAGGTGAAGGTGTGAGGCTTCAGCCCATCACTTTAACTCGTCCAAAACACCTAGTAAGTGTTGGAGGAAAACCGGTTCTTGATCACTGTTTAAACGCCATCAAGGCTTGTGGGATAAGCGAAATAGTAATAGTCGTGCATTATATGGCTGAAGCCATCCGCAAGCATTTTGGCTCCGGAGAGGATTTTGGACTGAAAATTGAATATGCCCATCAACAAGGTGTCTTTGGAACAGGGAATGCTGTAAGCGTTGCTGAGCCATACGTTGACGGAGATTTTTTGTTAGTCTATGGTGATTTACTTTTTACGGCTGACGCTTTGAAAAAAGTCTTAGATACGCATAACCGGAAGAAGCCTTCGGCAACACTGTCAGTTGTGCATGTTGAATGCCCAGAGGATTACGGTATAGTGGAGCTCAAAGATAATGGGGAGGTGAAACGCATAGTTGAAAAGCCTCGCCGAGAAGAAGCGCCCACAAACTTGGCTAATGCCGGACTATACGTTTTTTCTCCCGAAATTTTTGAAAAGGTGAAGAGGATTTCGGCCTCTTCAAGAGGCGAGTTAGAAATTACAGACGCTATCGGACTTCTAATTGAGGAAGAAAAGCCCGTTTTTGCTATTGAAATCCAAAAAGATAATTGGTTTGACATTGGAAGACCTTGGGATCTACTGGAGGCTAACCGCTGGGTGCTTATACGGATGAAACACATCGTATTAGGAAATGTTGAAGAGGGCGCCCACATAACTGGACCAGTGAGCGTTGCCGAAACCGCCCGCATACGCTCAGGAACCTACATTGAAGGACCAGCTTACATAGGCGAAAACAGTGATGTGGGGCCTAACTGCTACATACGCCCATGCACAAGCATAGGCAGAGATGTGCGGATAGGAAATGCCTGCGAAATAAAGAATAGCATAATTATGGATGGAGTGCACATTGGACACTTGTCCTATGTTGGCGACAGCATAATTGGCGAAAACTGCAACTTGGGCGCTGGAACAATAACAGCAAACTACCGCCTCGACGCTGGAACAATAAAAATGATGGTCAAGGAAAAGCTTGTGGACACTGGAAGAACAAAATTGGGTGCAGTTTTAGGGGACAACGTTAAAACAGGGATAAACGCACTCCTAATGCCGGGCATAAAAGTTGGAAACGACTGTTGGATAGGACCAAACGTTATAGTTTACCGTGACTTACCACCCAACACAGCCGTATTTATAAAGCAAAGCTTAGAAGAGAAGAAAATGAGCTAACTTGAAAAGTTTTAGCTGACCATTATTGCGGTTCCGCAGTATTCACACCGAACTGTTGTTTGTCCCTTATAGATTTCTTTTGTATAGGGTGCCCCACAGTGGGGACACCGGATAACTCGTATCGTTGGCGCTTCTTTCGGGGTTATCCCCCTTATCGTTGCTATGTCCCTGTCCGCTTCGCCTCCAATAATGTATTGAAAGAACCGCGTTATTACGTCGGCTTCCCAGTCCTTAACGTCGAATGGAGTTTCATCTAGCCTACATTCCGGCTTAAAACGGATGTAAACGCCTGTCCACGCTACCAATCCTACTCTTCCTTTCGAGATTTCTTGAAGTGCCCCTATGGGCTGTTCTATTAACACTGTGCGTTCCATCTTCTTTTTAGTGGCGATGAAAAGCTTCTTTTCAAGGACGATCTCCTTCTTTCCCTCGAAAATAAACCTTTGATTTGTGAAATACAGTGTTCCATCACACTTGTCCTTCGCCATAATCTTACCTTCAATGGCTAGTACTGGGCTTTCTTCAGGCTTTAGCGGGAAAGACGCGAAAGAGAAAAGCTCCGTAGTTTTTTCGGCTATTTTAAGGTCTCTGTCTATGGCGTCTATGCTTCCCAAAAATTCGCCGAGGGAAACGTTAATCTTGGCTGTTTCAGCGGCAACTCGCGCCCTTAAAGTTGAGGCTTCTGCTGAAAGACGCCCCACTGAAGCCCAACCGAAAACTGCACCGCCGAAACTTGTTCCAGCCTTTAACCTCTGAACTTCAGATTGGAGCGCGCGAATCTGACCTGTTAAGGGTTGAACGTTGCTGTAAAAGTCTTGCTTAATTGTTGGGGAAACCTCCATCCACTTTTTGGTCAGAAGCTCTATGCTTTTTTCAAGATGCCCCATGGCGGCGTAGCCACGTCCACGAACAGTTGTAAGCCTACTCGGAAGGGAAGCCATAGCCCCGTCAATGCGGGCAAATTTACTTTCTACATCGCTTATCGCTGCTAAGGCACTTGAGAGGTCAGACTCTATAGACCTAAGCCTCGAGTATAGGGCTTCCCTCTCCCTATCAACTTGTGCCATCCCACTCGCCAAAACTATTTTGGCTGTATAACCTAATAATGCTTGTGTGAAGTTAAACCCTAAAATACGTGTTCTCATAACGTGTACGTAGAGGAGGATAAGCATTGTCAGTGGCTCAGAGAAGGTTCTTTACGGAGGTTTCGGCTCTCATGGACAAAACCGTAATTGTCACAACAACAAGCGGTAAAACATATAACGGAACATTGATAGGAATTAATCCGGACAATTTAAGTTTGTGCTTAGCGGATGCGAAAGATGAAGAGGGTAAAAAGCTTCATAGAGTTTTCTTGAACGGTAATGTTGTCGCCCAAATTTTAAGTGTTGAAAAGCCCTTCGACTTGAAGGCTTTGGCTGAACGCCTCGAAAGAGTTTTCCCAACAATGGTTAAGCTTTATGAAGATAAAGGTTTCATCTGGGTTATGGATAAGGTTAAGGTTACGGAGAAGGGCGTTATTGAAGGTTCAGGTCCGGCTGCTGAAAGGGTACAAAGAGTTTACGAGCAGTTTATTAGCGAAACCAAGGGCTAGACAAACCAGCGGAATTGCTCTTCCCTTTTCTTTTCTTCCTTAACAGTTCTAACCCAACCGAAGGATTCCAAAATTTTTGTTGTTTTCTCAGCTGCAATATCGAGCCTTGACAAGTCAACTTTTAGGTTTAAATACTCGTTTAAGGCGGAGAGGGCACGGCGAGCGGCATTTGCGTCTGGATAAGTGCCTAAAGTTTCCACCAAAAGCGAGAAACCCTTAAAGCCTTTGAGGCTTCCAAGCCCCACTAGTATGCCAGCCACTCCGAAAATGTTTCCAACCATTATTTTTGCACCTAAGCTTAAAGCTTCCTTTAGAGTTTCCGGATCAGAAGCGGCGCAGTAGATTTCAGGTGTTTCCTTGACCTCTTCCTGTTTGAATCCTCCAATAGTTATTAAGAAGCGACATCCAAGCTCTTCGGCAATGTCGAGAACCTTCCCGCAAAGCTCATATTGCCCAAAAGTCGTTAGGGCTTGAGTGTTACCATACCAAATAATAAGATCTCGCTCCTCTTCTTCGCCCTTATAATAATATAACTCATTTATCGGGGCGCGGGTACTCCCCGTTTCTGTTGTTACAGCTAGGTCTTGAAATGATGCTGAAAGAATTTTTGCGAAGCGTTTCGCTTCCAGCTCATGGATTAAATGCAATCCCGCTATATTGGCTACGAAGCCTATTCCCGGCAACCCCTCAATTAGAACAGGCTTCTCAAGCTTTGGCTTCTCTTCGATCTGAACAGTTAAAGCCATTAAATGTATTCCCTCTGCACATAATAAAAACGGGCTGTTGTAATATAAGTTTACGGCTCTATATTTTTAAGCATGTTTAGCGGATTTTGTTTAGATTCCATAATGAGCTTTGAGGTAAAAGAAAGGGACTTACTCGCCAGAATCGGGAGATTGCGAACAAAAAGTGGTATCATAGAGACTCCGCTTCTTTTGCCAGTTATAAATCCGGCCGTACAACTCATCCCCCCGAAAAGAATCTGCGAGGATTTTAACTTCAAAGCTCTAATAACCAATGCGTACATTCTTAAAAGACGCTTCCAAAACCTGCCAGCCGAAAAGGGCCTGCACAACTTTCTAGATTTTAAGGGCGTGATAATGACAGATTCAGGTGCTTACCAGATTCTGGTCTATGGAGATGTGGAAACAACTCCGGAAGAAATTGTGGATTATCAAGAGCGGATAGATGCTGACATAGCGACAATATTAGATTGGCCGACTGGTTGGAGGGTCTCAAGGAAACATGCAGAGAAAACAGTTAATGAAACGCTGAAGAGAGCTGCTGAACTCTTCAAGGTTAAAAAGAGGATGGACATCCTATGGGTTGGCCCTGTTCAAGGTGGACGATATTTAGATTTAGTAGCGATGTCAGCTTTAAAAATGGCTAAGCTTCCATTTGACGTTTATGCCCTCGGAAGCCCAACTGAAGTTATGGAAAACTATCGCTTCGACGTCTTAGTGGACATGATTTTGACAGCTAAGAAGAATCTCCCCATTGAACGTCCCTTTCACCTTTTTGGTGCTGGACACCCATTCATGTTTTCCTTAGCTGTCGCCTTAGGGTGTGATTTTTTTGATTCTGCGGCATACGCTATCTACGCCAGAGAAAACCGGTATATGACGGAAACCGGGACTGTGAGGCTGGAAGAGCTTGAATTTTTTCCGTGTGCATGCCCAAAATGTTCAAGTAAAAATCCAAAGGATGTTGCAGAATTTTCCAATAAAGAAAGGCAAGTTTTCATTGCAGAGCATAACCTTTACGTTTGTTCTGCTGAAATTAAGAGGATAAAACAAGCGATTAAAGAGGGAAGACTTTGGGAACATTTAGAGTTTAGGGTGCACGGCCACCCTGCACTATTGCAAGCATTAAAAAAGCTGAAAAAATACGAAAAGTACATTGAAAAACATAGCCCAACTGTAAAGCGCAGCGGACTCTTCTACTTTGATTCTGCCGGTTTGATCCGTCCAGAGGTTGTACGGCATAGAATAAGACTCTCTGGGAGATACGCTCCTCCGAAAGAGTCTGAAGTTCTTATATTAATGCCTCAGACCAGAACCAAACCATACCATAAATCTGAAGAATATAAAAGACTAGTGAAAGCTCTTCAAGATTTTCAAAAAGAACGTTTAAATAAACTACACATTTGTTTCTTTGAAGCACCTTTTGGAGTAATTCCATTAGAGCTTGATGAAGTTTACCCGCTTTCTCAGCATGAAACGGCCATGCCAATGGACAAGGAGACTGTCGAATATGTGGCGTCAGAGGTGGCAAATTACATAAAAAGAAACAATTACAAAGTAGTGTTGATGCTTTATAATGCGGAGGACCGGGGCGCAGAAGTCCTGAAGGCATGCAAAAAGGCATGTGCGGCTAAGAGCGTCAACTTTAAATCTTTTAGTATGGACAGGAGATGGGTTAAATCTATGTCAAATTTTTTAAAGAAAATGGAGACAGACTAGGCGGTTAAGATTGATTCGTGCGGACCTCCACATTCACACAATGTTTTCGCCTGACGCTTCAATACGCCCAAAAACCATAGTGGAACAGCTTTTCACTCACTCCCACATAAAAGCGGCGGCAATAACAGATCATAATACCATTAAAGGATACTACAAGGTGTTAGAGCTGGCTAAAAACTACTCAGATATTCTGATTATTCCGGGTATCGAAATCAGCTCTATTTGCGGCGATCTTGTCCTTTTAGGAGTCGCTGAAGTACCACCTCAATCATGGACTGTTGAAAATGTCATAGATTTTGCGCATGAAAGAGACGGTTTGGTGGTTGCAGCGCATCCCTATAGAGCCTTTGGTTTAGGTGACTCAGCCAAAAAATATGAAATTGACGCTGTCGAGATTTTGAATGGTAGCTGCTCTCAACAATTAAACATGCTAGCTGAAATATTAGCCAATGAAATGGCTTTGCCCGGCCTGGCTGGTAGCGACGCCCACAGGGCAGATGAACTTTGGACGGTATACAGCGAAATTCAAGCTTCAATGGATCTGGATGAAATTTTAAGGGCTATTAAACGTAGACTTGTTAAAGTGGCCCGTACTTAAAAGTCAATACATTTTTAAAACAGCTGTGCCAATGTTAAGTGCGTTAATGGTCGAAAAGAAATGAGTCCACTTCAAATAAAGTTTTTAGGCGCAACCCAAGAGGTTGGTAGGGCTGCCATATCCGTTAAGACCGAAAAGGCTCAGGTTTTATTGGACTACGGTGTAATGTTAAATCATGAGCCCGGCTTTCCGATGCATGTTCCTCCTAAAGAGGTGGATGCAATTATTTTGGGACACAGCCACCTGGATCATTCTGGCGCAGTTCCCATATTCTTTATACATGGGAAGAAAACCGTTTACGCGAATAAGCTTACAGCAGAGCTTAGCCAATTATTAATTTCGGACTTCATACACCTTTCTAGCTACTACCTTCCCTACGAATATCTCGAACTAAGAACTATGTTAAGGCACATTAAGCACTTAGATTTTGGCGTAAAAGAAACTATTGGAGATATCACCTTTGAACTTCGAAACGCTGGACATATTCCAGGAAGCGCGCAAGTCCTCATAGAGGCTGAAGGGAAGAGGCTACTATACACTGGCGACTTCAGTTTAATAGACACAAGACTTTTAGAGGGGGCAAAAATGGATTACTGCGATTTGGACGCAGTTATTATAGAAAGTACATATGCTGATGAAGACCATCCAGAGCGCCCAGAACTTGAAAAAAACTTTGTTGAGGAAGTAACAGAAGTCGTAGAACGTGGGGGAACAGTTCTCATACCAGCCTTCAGCATTGGGAGGTCTCAAGAAATAGCATGCATCCTTGCTGCCTACCATTTTGAACACCCAGTTTACCTTGACGGGATGGCGCGAGAAGCCAGCAGAATGATGATGAATTACGTGCAGTTCTTAAGAGATCCAAAACTGTTTATGGATGCTATCCATTCTGTCAATTGGGTGGAAGGCTGGCGAGACCGCAGAAAAGCCACAAAAATGCCATGCGTAATAATTTCGCCAGCTGGAATGTTAAAGGGCGGTCCAGCGGCGTTCTACATATCAAAAATTGGTAAAAAAGCAAATAACGCAGTTTTTCTTGTGAGTTACCAAATTCCCGGCACGCCCGGAAGAGAACTTTTAGAGAAAGGCATATGCGTCATCGACGGGAAAATGAGAAGGGTTAAGGCTAGAGTTAAACATTTTGACTTTTCTTCCCATTGTGGCGCAAGGGAGCTCAAAGAAGCCGTAAAAAGGCTTGATGGCAAGGCAAAATTCTATGTAATCCATGGCGCCGAGGGAAACTGTGAGCTTCTCGCAAAATGGATAGAGAAGGAAGCCGGATTAGAGGCTGTAGCTCCGAGACCTGGAGACACGTTTAAGGTTTAAAGAACATGAAAATAGGAATTTTACGCATAGGACAAATCGACCTAGACTTCCTTGAAAGAATATGCGAGAACATAAACCTGCCGTTCCCGAAAACACAGTGTCAAATAGTCCCGGAAATATTAACTTTACCTCAAGAAGCCTTCGACAAAGCAAGGAGGCAGTACCGTTCAGATATGATATTAGGCTTGGTGGCAATTCATGCGGAAAAAGCCCAAAACCTAGACCGTGTTTTAGGCGTGGTTGATGTTGACATCTACGTTCCGGGATTAAACTTTGTTTTCGGGGAGGCAGAATGCCCGGGAAAGGCAGCTCTCATATCCCTTTGGAGGTTAAGACCAGAATTTTACGGCCTGCCATCAAATTTCGAGCTTTTTATAGAAAGAGGCGTAAAAGAAGCTGTGCACGAACTTGGACACACTTTCGGTTTGACCCACTGCAAAAATCCATATTGCATTATGTTTTTTTCTAACTCCATCTTTGAAACGGACAGAAAAAAGGGCATATTTTGTAACACGTGTTATTCGAATATTCATAAGCCTCTTTAAATCCAGTAGCTAAACATGGGGGTTTACCCGAGGGTTCGGTGAGTTTTAAGAGGGGAGAAAGGAGAGAAGGGAGTTCCAAAAATAGGAACCACCGAACCCTGTTTGGGCCCCCTCCCCTTCTTTCAATGGAAAGGAGAAAGAGAAGCACCAATATAAAAGCTTTTCTATGAAATAAACGTTCCATAATAATAGCTAGACTCTTTAACAGCCTTAACGGTTCTTTCTAGGAGAAGTTGGGCTGCCTCTTGTGTTGGCCAACCCCCAAGTCCGCAGTCCGGTCCTGTCAAGGTCATTCTATCCCCAAATTTTTCCCTAGCTTTTTCGAATCTCTTTCTAATAGTTTTTTCATCTTCAACGAGCTGTTCTGTTTCTGGCTTTGTTATTCCCTTCTCATAAAGCTCTGCGATGATGGAGTCGATGTCTGTTCTCGATATTCCGACACGTATGAACTTGTCCATCCTTTCAAGCATGTCTTTTGAAACGAATTCTAAGCTACGTGGAGAGGCTGCATACTCTATAGATATCACGTCTAGATTTCTAACCTCTAAAACGTCCACAATTCTTGTGGGGGAATGCATGTGAATATGCTTTTGTACATTTTTGTCAAAATTTAGGGCTTTTTCTAAAGCTTCCGCTATTATATCTTTGTCTGCTGATATTCCTTGGAAGCCAAAACTCGGCTCGTCTAGGGATACTACTTCCGTTTTGACGTATTTTGAGTTTAAAATGGCGTTTTTTGCGAATCGCCTTACAGTTTCTGCAAACATAAATAGTACGTCTTTGTACAATGTCGTTCTAACTTCTTTTAAGTAAAGCTCCAATGGACCAGTAATACAAACGCGCAGGGCAATCCTCCTTTCCACACTTTCGTAGATTCTTTTTGCCTCTTCATTGATAACGTATACTTCCGGTATGATGGCGTCTTTCTCCTCAACAACATATGTGCCTTTTTCCATAGCCTTATATATAGGTTCTGTGAACTGCTTGTGTATGTCATAGTGTTGTGGATAATTGACGATGTCCAGACCAGATTTGAGCTTTCTAAAAAAGGAATCTGCTACAACTACATAGAAATTTTTAAACAGAAAAGGGTTCTCTTTAAAATTTTTTCCACTGGCGGCATGTTCTCTTGCCAGCTTGTAGGCTTCATTGAACATTTTTCTCTCAATAGATTTTGGGAGGGGAAAACTCCCAATGTCGTCGACCAGCACTTCCATAAAATGAAATTATTGCGTTTTTAGTAATAAAAGTTAATCTGAAGACTTAAATCTGGAGAGTAACAATTATAAGTGTGTTTATTTTGTGAACATTGAATGGTGAAAGAAATGCCGAGTGTGTGGAAACTTCGTGCATCTATGATTGGAACGCTGGTCCTCATAATAGGATTATCCACGCTAGTGTTTACGCTAATTTTAAGCTTGATTGGCGTTATAGATATACTAGTTTTAGGAGTTTTAGTTGTGGCGTTTAATGTGGGGCAGTGGCTGATCTCTCCATACATTATTGACGCTTTATATCGCACACGTGAAATACCTGAAAACGAGAACCCAAAACTCCATCAGATAGTTGAAAACTTAAGTCGAAAAAGCGGATTGAAAAAGCCAAAGCTAATGCTTGCCCAAATTCCAATTCCAAACGCCTTCGCATACGGCTCACCAATCGCTGGAAACCGTGTAGCTGTGACAAGTGGGCTTCTTAAAACTCTCGATGAAGAAGAGGTCGAAGCCGTTTTAGGTCATGAGCTGGGACACTTGAAACATAGAGACGTACAAATAATGATGTTTGTCTCACTTCTTCCAGCACTATTTTACTATATTGGCTATTCATTAATGATATCTTCAATGTATGGTAGGCGAAGAGAAGAAGGAAGCGGGGTTGCTGTCTTAGGCATTGGATTTATGATGTTCTCATGGATTTTAAACATGTTTATACTTTACTTAAGCCGTCTCCGTGAGTATTATGCTGACAGGCACAGCGCCTTGATAGTCGAAAACGGCGCACAAAAACTTTCAGAAGGCTTGGCAAAAATTGTCTATGCAACGAGAAATATGGGTAGAAAAAGAAAAGAGGTGCAGCATTTAAACGCTTTCAAAGCTTTGTTCATAACGGACCCTGACTGTGTGGAAACCGACTCTGTGGTTTTATCAGCGGCGGGCTCAGGCGACCAAAAACTTGTCCAAGAGCTTCTGTCAAAAAGGTTAACAACACTGGATAGAATAATCGAGATTTTCTCAACACATCCGAATATAGTTAAACGCCTAAAAGCCCTACAAGAATTAAGCTAAAACCTTTTTAGCATCTTCTTGACAACTAGTCAACAAGGTTTTAAAGGTAGTTGCGGTGGTTATTGACGCCTTTCTCTCTCGAACACGATTGAATATTTAATGATAAACTTTTAGCGGCTTTCCAAGAATTTCGCCGTTTAACTCCCATATTCCCAAACCGTGTAGTTTTGGAAGTATGCGCATCGAATTTTTAACTTTTGTAACGCCTTTGGTGGCTAGCTTGTCTTTAAGCAGCAGATCAGAGTCTAAGTCTGCATACTGTATGTTTTTTACTGCTGCAGCTAGATGGGTCCCCGCTGCTATGCCTATTTCTGATTCTCCCATGCAGCCTATCATGCATGGTATCCCAGCGGCTTCTGCTATGGCGGCTATTTTCTTGGCTTTGTGAATTCCTCCGCCTTTCATCAATTTTATGTTTATTAAGTCTACAGCTTCAGCCCTTATTAGTTGTAGTGCGTCTTCCGGCGAGTGGACACTTTCATCAGCCATTATTGGTATAGGCGAGTTTCGCTTGACCTCTATTAGTCCTTTCAAGTTTTCTGCTGGGACTGGCTGTTCTGCAAATTGAATGTTGAACTTTTCAATTTTCTTTAAAACTTCTATGGCTTGTTTCGGCATCCAGCCTTGGTTCGCATCAATCCTTATCTGTATTTTTTCGCCGACTGCCTCGCGGATAAGCCTAATCCGCTCGACGTCTTCCTCTGGGTTTACGCCAACCTTAACTTTTAAGGCTTTAAACCCTTTCTTCACCGCTTTAACAGCGTCTTTAGCCATTTCCCTGGGGGATTTTATGCCCAATGTGATGTCGGTTAAAATTTCTGTCCTGTAGCCGCCCATAACCATGTAGAGGGGCTTCTTAACAGTCTTGCCTAAAATATCGTGTAGGGCAATGTCTATAGCTGCCTTTGCCGCTGGGTTTCCAGCCACCATGGAGTCCATAAGCTCAACGTTTTGCTCGATTCTTAAGGGGCACATGCCAATAAGCCTAGGCGCAATTTTATCTAAGACTTTGATAACTGTTTCCGCTGTTTCGCCAGTAACTCGATCCGACGGAGAGGATTCGCCCCATCCACAAACGCCATAATCCGTAACTATTTTCACGACAACGTTACGGCTTTCAGTGCTTGCTTCCGTGGCTATTCTAAAAGGTTCACGATAAGCCAAAGTAATCGAATAAACTTCGATTTTCTGGATTCCCAAAGTTGATTTCGCCGAATGATAGTTTAGCGTTTTCCCTATGAAAAAGTTTTTACTAATGTTCTTCTCTTTTCCGCTGCCCTATTCTTATTCTCTTAAACTTTATTTTTGCTGTTAGAATTTTCTCTGTTGCGAAAAACCTTGAGGCTGCATACATAACTACCATTGTAAAGACTGAAACATAGATTATGCCTAAAGCTGCGGTCCAATAGTCGCCCATTATGACGGCTTTTGAGGCTATTATTGGGTGGCTAAATGGGATGGCGTAAAAAAGAATTCTCATAGCTAATGTCAAGGTGTTAATGTCCAAGTATATTAGGGCAAAAGATGGGAGAAATATGAGTGGGTAAATGTAACCTACAAAGGATTGGGCGCTTCGAACATCTTCGGCGAAAGCTGACGTTATAACAGCCAAAGCCAAAGCCGAAAGCATTGTTACGAAAAGGGACACACTTAGGAGCAAATAGCCATAAAATGAAGGCGTAAGCCCTAAAGCGGCTAGATCCAAGTTTATGTTGGCTGGAATGCCAGACATGGCCGAGCCTAACAGGTAGCTGTACCCGACCATGTAAGCCACGGCGCCAACAGCGGCAACAATAATTGAGCCGGAAAGCTTTCCCAAAAGAATTGAAAGGCGATCCATAGGCAAGGTCAACAAAGTTTCAAGGGTTTTCTCCTCCTTTTCCATGGCTACTGAAGTGGCGGCTATCTGCACTGAATAGGTAAGTAAAATCATAATTGTGATTGGTAGGGCAATGGACTGGGACATAAGCAAGCCAGAGAGCATGGCTGGATCAACACCACGCTTAACCTCGCCTTTTATAATTGCTGACTTTTCAACAGTCAAAACGTCTGGAGCAACTTCTCTGTTAAACTTATTGACTAAAGCATCAATCACAGAGGAGCTAATACCTTCGAAAGTGCTTGGTCCAAGCAAAACTCCATAAAACCTCACCGTAATATTTACTTTATAACCGCTGTGGTACTCGTTAATAGTGTCATTAAAACCTCTAGGGATTTCAAGAATTTGTGTGGCGTTATATTTTGACAATAACATTGTGATGTTTTCATTACCCAATACAATACTGCTTTCATTGAAAATTTTAACACCAGCCTTTTGAAGCGAAGCCGTAAAGTTGTAAGCCCAATATCCTCCATCATTGTCCACCATGATTATTGCGGTTTTTCCGGCTTTTTCTTGGGCTGATTGCATCGCGTAGTTTATGACTCCGCCTAAAACTGGAAACATCACCAGCGGGACAATTATCATTCCCAAGAGGATTTTTGGGTCTCTTACAAGCTCTTTAAGCTCTTTTAATAGGAAGTTGCCAAAACCCCTAAGCAAACTTAACCACCCGTGCGAAAACCTCTTCTAAGTTTTTGCCTCCGAACTTTTCCTTCAATTCTTTGGGTTCTCCCTCGGCGACTACTCTGCCATTGTTAATTAAGGCAACCCTATCGCATAAATACTCAACCTCAAGCATGTTGTGGCTTGAAAGAAGCGCCGTCACGCTATGGCTCTTTACATAGCCCTTTATTATCTCCCTAACATGGTAGGAATGAAGTACATCTAAGCCACTTGTAGGTTCATCAAGTATGGCCAGCTTTGGCTTGGGCATTAGGGCTCTGGCGACCAGAAGACGGCGCTTCATCCCCTTACTATAAGTTTTAGTTTTGTCCTTTAGTCTTTCCCCTAAACCGGATATTTCGGCTGCCTCCATAACCATTTTACGTGCCTCATTTCTGTCGCTTGTATGAAATCTAGCCATAAACTCTAGATATTCTAAACCAGAAAGATAACGGTAAGCGCCAGCCTCCTCTGGAAGATAGGAGATTATTCTGCGGACATCATCTGCATTTTGCCCAACATCGTATCCAAAGACCTTAACAGTTCCAGAGGTGGGCAGAAGCAAAGTTGAGACTATCCGGAGAGCAGTGGTTTTACCAGCGCCGTTCGGGCCGATAAGACCAAAAATTTCGCTGGACTTGACGCGGAAACTTAACTCGTCTAGAGCGCGGATGCTCCCAAAAACCTTGGTAACATTGTGAGCTTCAACAGCAAACATCGCCAAAGCCTCTATTTGAGAACATTTAAATCATCCATAAAATAAATACCATACGTTTATGCTTTATAATTTCCAGTCTATTTTATGATTCTTTAAGAAGATTCCTGCAATTATGCCAGCAAAAAGTACAGTAAAGGATATTGGCTGATAAAAGAAGTAATATACAATAAATTCGGGGAGGCTGAATTGAAATCTAAGCTTCTTTGTGGCTGTATAGAAAATTATCGAGAACATGATGAAACCCAAAAAAAAGTTTGTAAAGGACGCAAAAACTATGGGGGTCAATGAAGGAGGTAGCATTGGCATACCTGTAAGGTTTAATTGCGATGCCAAAACTCTTGGAACAAAATTGAATAACTGAACATCTGGGAAAAAGGAGCAAATGTAGTTAAGAAGTATGAGGGCAGCTGTTGGGAAAAGCATAAGAGCGCATGGGAAAACTATGTGTGGATACCTCGCAACGTATTTGGCAACTTTTCCTCCATAAGTTTTGATCCATAATCCAGTCCCAATCCCCCACCTCTTCCTCTGAGTCAGCCAGCTTCTCCAGTTTGAAGGAGCCTTTGTATAAACTTCAACTTTGCTGGTAAACTTAAACCGTTTATTTCGAAGGAAGGCTTTCGCCGCCAAGTCAAGGTCCTCTGAAATCACTTTGGCAAATCCGCCAACCTCTTTGAAGGTTTCCTTTTTAATGGCGAAGGCTGTGCCGCCGACAGCAAAACATTTCTGAACAAGCTTTGAGTGTAAGAAGCTTGAAATGTTTGAGCCAACAAACTCGTAGTTCACCATTCTGGATATAAAGGAATCCTTGATAATTTTTTTCTTTATGTCAAGAACATCCGTATCCTCCATCTCTAAAGCCACCGTTTTCAGAAAATCCTTACATTCGCCAAGCTTAACATCTGCATCTAAAAAAACAAGAACATCGCTACTGGAAACATCAACAGCCTCGTTTAAAGCCTCAACCTTGCCTCTCCTATACTCACTTAAAATAAAATGCGCCATACCATTAAAACGCTCAACAACTTTATACGCTTCAGCAGTAGGCTCGTCTATTAAAACAAAAATCTCCTTATTTTGATAGGAGTCGTTAACTAACCTTTCAAGGAGCTCCTGCAGCAAATCTGAATTTCTATAAACTGGGATGAATACACTTAATTTTTTATCCCTGAAATTTGAAACGTCGCCACTTTGCATATCATCCATCTGCAAGTCTCCAGCCCTAAGTTAATAGCTTGGCTTTTTTATTTTACGCATAACTACGTTTTCTAGAATATTTCAGGAAAAATGTTCTTTAATTGCTAATTTGGGTTTCCTTAATGGGTGCAAAAAGCTTTTACCTTGAGTAAGTTATGTATTTTGTGGTGGTTTGTGTTGGATGTTAGGCTTCTTGTTGATGGTGAGGAGATAAGCCTTAACAAGTTTGTTGTTAAGATTTTGGGCGGAACCATCGTGGGCGCCGTGGAAGCTTTGCGTGGCGTTAAGGAGAATTGGAATGAAATTAAAATAGAGATAAGGCGCTAGTTGTTGGGATGAGCGCGTATGATTTCTGAGGAGCACAAAAAGCATTTGCAAGAAGAGTTAGCTAGTAAACTGCAAAGCTTAGTTAGACTCATCGTCTTCACACAAGAGTATGAGTGTCCATACTGTGCGCAAACAAGAAGGCTTGTCGAGGAGTTAGCCTCTTTAAGCGATCAAATTAGAGTTGAGGTTTATGATTTTGTGGCTGATACAGTTAAGGCTAGGGCTTATGGCGTCGATAAGGTTCCAGCAGTGGCTGTTGTTAGCGAGAAGGATTTTGGCGTCCGATTTTATGGTTTGCCTTATGGTTATGAATTTGCAACTTTTTTGGAGGGAATAATTGCTGTTTCCCGGGGAAGGACTGATATTTCTGAGAGTGTTAGAGAAAGACTTAAAGAAATTAAGGAGCCTGTGCACATTCAAGTTTTTGTGACATTAACTTGTCCTTACTGCCCTTCCATTGCGAGTCTTGCCTATAAATTTGCTGTTGAAAGCGACATGATTAGGGCTGATGTTATCGATGTGAGCGAGTTTCCCCATCTTGGCCATAAATACGCTGTTATGGGCGTTCCTAAAACTGTTATTAACGAGAAGGTTGAATTTGTTGGTGCTTTTCCGGAGGACACCTTCTTAGAGCACGTTTTGCTTGCAGCTCGTCGTCCAGAATATGTTTTATAAACATTTAAAAGCGGTAAGAAAGTGGCTATAAAAAAAGAGTTTTTAACCTTGATTTTTGTTTACAGCGGTGAGTTTGCGGAACGCGTTATACGGAATCTTATTAATGACCCGAGCTTCTGCAAGTCTTGTGGCTTATACTGTGACTCGTGCAAGTATGGCGTCTACACTCATGTGCGCAACATACGTGCTGCCATAGAGCTCCCAAAACCCTCGGATTTGCCAGCCTTCATAGATAAGCCCGAAGAGTACATGCCCAAGAGTGTTCCGAAGGCGGATTTATGTGTGGCTTCTGGTTTGCATAAAGACTTGCTTTTGGAACTGCCAACTCACCTTGGGAAGGTTGGTGTCAAAGGCTTAATTGTGCCCATTGAAGACTTTAATGAGGTTCCGTCTGGCTTGAGGAAGCAGTTGGAAGGGCGTTGCCTTGAGCTTCACTTAGAATGTGCCTTTCCAAAGCCCTTCTGTTCGCTGGAACCGTCAGAAGATAAGCCATTAATCACCCGTTTTGTGGATGAGTTGGGTGTTGGACGGCCGAAACTTGAGATCTCCACTGCTAGGCGGAGCGGACGCGAGTTTGTAGAAGCTGCAATTGTTAGACGTAGTGCTCCATGCGGCTCAACATGGTATGTGGCGAGAAAACTCATAAGCGTTGAGACAAAACGTGAAATTTTGTACGATGCTATTGCAAAAGCACATCATAGCTATCCATGCACGGCGACAATGAACGTTGACCCAGAGGCAAAGGAGCCCATCCTCCACATTGGCGGCTACATAATAAGGGAGGAGGTGGAAAAAGCATTAGAAAAGGCTGAAGCGGCCACTTAACCTTCGCACAGCCTCTCAATGAGGTCTAGGATTTTGGCTTTTATGGCGTCCCGCACTTTTCTAGCTTCGTCCAATGGCATTTTGGCCGGGTCTGGCATGTTCCACTCTTCTATACGCTTTGTATAGACTACTGGGCAGAGGGAGCCGCTGCAGACAATTACGGCTATTTCAGCCTTTTCTTGAAGCTCCCTCGTCATAATTTGGGGTTTTTTGTGGCTTATGTCTATGCCTTCCTCAAGCATGAGTCTAACAGCGTTTGGATGAACCCTTTCCGCCGGTATTATGCCAGCGCTTGTAGCTTCCCAGCCTTCTGGCGCATACTTGTTAAAGTAGGCTTCGGCGATCTGACTTCTAAAGCTGTTCTCGACACAGATGAATAGGACGGTTTTCAATTTCAGCCTTCCCAGTCTAAGAGCCGCTTTTCGCCTTCAATTTTCTTTATGTCTGTTATGTCCTGGGAAACCTCTATTGTTCCTAAATATTTGCCATCCTTGTCCCTCACTGCGAAGTATCTTATGTGGATAAGGCGGTCGCCTTTCTGTATCCAAAATTCTGCCACGTCTTTTTCGCCCTTCTTAAAGGCTTCTAGAATTCTATTAACCACATGGATGCTTTTCTGCGGGTGGCAGAGCTGAACCTTTCTTCCCAAAATAGCCTTTGTCCTAACGAATATGCGCTTATCTGCTTTGCTAAAGTACTTGACAGCGTCATTTTTATCTACAAAGGTTATGTCAACGGGAAGCGTGTTCAAAATAGCCTCAATCTCTTCTTTCGCCAAAGAACCAGTCTCAAATTGTATTGTGCCTTCAGGCATGGCTTTCTCCTCGACTGCTGGTTTTTCAACAGTTTTGATTGGCTTTGTTATAAAGTTTTTCGGAGTGAAGCAGCAATATCCAATTTCGTCAAAATCCTCCCTTATAGTAGACCACTCTTGTTCGGTGACCACATGTTGAGCTGTTGGAAATAGTATGCTGTTTTCCTTGTAGATGTGGCTGTTAAGCATGTTGCCTATGGCTTTTGCCAATTCGCCAAGCTGCCTCTTAAAATCTGAAAAACTCATTTTTGCAATGTTCTCGATTAGGGCTTTGAGCCGCTTCTTCTTTTCCCTAAGCTGGTTGTGCTCCATCCACATTATTGCCGGAGGTTCGCTTATTCCATGCTTCTCTAAGACCGGGAATAGGGTGTTTTCCTCCCTTAAATAGTGCTTTTCAGCGTCTAGAAGCTCATCTGCGACATGCTTTAGCTGTGACAGTTCTTCAGCCACTGCATCTGGGCTTTCGGTTTTCTGTACTTTTTCAGCTAAAATGTCAAGCTTTTGGGCGATTTGCTGAATCATTTTATGCTCTTCTAGGAGTATGCCAATGGGGCTGGTTGGGGTAGCCTCAACCTTTTGCTTTTCTAATGGTTCCTTAAAAATTGCCAAGTGAACGTCGCAAAGTCTCTGAAGCTCTTCTCTTGACAAGCCCTCGCTTACGAGTTCTTGTTCTATTTTTGCTATATCAAGAGAGTTTACGCCCTCAAGAAACTGTCTAAAACGCTCCTTAACCTGTTCAGGTGGGACGCCGGCATGCAACTGCCTCAAAATCTCTTTTAAAACCTTCTTCCGCTCTTCCTCTGGCACTCCACCCATTTTAGGTGCCTCTTTCTAAAATTTTATCGGATAATGCTTTCCCAATCTCCGCTATGCGTTTCATGTGCTCGTCTGTTGGAGGCCCATTAATTTCCAGCGCGCCGACAATCTCAATTTTGAAGTCGCCGAGTATTTCCTGAATTTGTCGTATTGCTCCTCCACCCCAGCCATAAGAGCTTAAAACAACCGCGAATTTTGTTGGTGGACGCAACGCCTTGAAAAGGTATGTGGCGTAAACAGCCAATGGGTGGGCTCCGCCCAGAACTGTTGGGGCGCCCAAAACAATGGCTCTTGAGTCTACAAGGTCTTTAGCTAAATCACCAATATCAGTTACGACCAGGTTATGGAAGACTAACTCAACGCCTTCTGACACCAGTGTTTCAGCCATCTGTTTAACCATGGCGTCTGTGCTGTTCCACATGCTTACATAGGCTATTGTTGCCTTAGGCCTTGTTTCGCCGGCCGCCCAACGCTTATACGCACCTAGAATAAGTTCCGGCTTTCTATGAATGGGACCGTGGCTTGGCGCTATCATTCTAATGTTTAGGGTGGAAATTTTGTGGAGGGCTTTTTGCGCCATAGCCCTGAAAGGCATCATTATCTCGCCCCAGTACCGCTGGACATGGACAAGCAAATCCTCAATTTCGTCGCTGTAGACGCCTCCAGCCAAATGAGCACCGAAAAAGTCGCATGGGAACAGAATTCCATCCTCCTCTAGGTATGTGAACATTGTTTCCGGCCAGTGAAGCATGGGCGCCTCAATAAAGCGTAAAGTCTTGTCGCCTAGACTTATAGCCTCGTTGTCAGCCACAACCTTAACCCTTTCCTGTGGAACATGATAATAGACCTGAGCCATTTTTGCGCCTCTGCCAGTAGCCACCAGTTTAGCTTTCGGTGCAATCTTCATTATGTGGGGTATGGCGCCAGCATGGTCTGGCTCCGCATGATTCATGACAACATAGTCGATTTCTTCTGGTCTTGCGAGACTTCGGACTTTATCTTCTAAATCCTTTTCGAAGCCCGGATTTACAGTGTCTATTAGGGCTTTTCCATTACCGCCAATTACGAAGTAAGCGTTATATGAAGTGCCTTTTGGAAGCGGAATTAATGCGTCGAAAATTCTGCGGTTCCAATCTCTTACGCCGATCCAGTAAACGTTTTCCGCTATTTTAATAATGTTTCTTTCAGTCATGCAAGTTCACTTTTATTACAATTGTAATAAAGTATATTTATGCCTTTCCCCACACAATAGCAAGGAGGAATGAAGCAAAAATGCTATTACCATGCGAAGTTGCCGTAAAAAGTCTACTCCCACCAGTAAGGGCAGCACTAGCCAAACAATTAATGACAAAACACAACCTAAAACAGATGGAAGTAGCCAAACTTCTGGGAGTAAGCCAACCAGCCATAAGCCTCTACAACAAGAAAATTCGAGGAAAAGCCCTAGACCTAGAAAAAGAAGAAGAAATTAAAGGGCTAATTGAAGAGTTGGCGGATTCCATAGCGGAGCGAGGCTTATCTCACAAAGACTTTACACTAAAGTTTTGTAAAATTTGCAAAGCCACCCGAGCAAAAGGCTTGTTATGCAACATGCACAAGGCTTTAGATCCAACATTAGACATCGAAAAGTGCGGACTATGCATAAATCCATCGCTGAAATGCCCCTAATTTAAGTGGTTATTCTGCCAAGAACTTTATTATCTTCTCATAAACATCCTTATCTCTTAAATCCTCCTGCCCCTTATATATACTTGGGTTATCATTAACCTCAACAACTATATAGTCGCCATTAACTTCCTTAATGTCGACGCCGTAAAGTCCCTTCCCAACGACGCTGCACGCTTTAAGGGCGGTCTCCTTAAGCTTTTGAGGCGCGTTATCCCGTTTCAGGGTGACAGTTCTACCCCATATGAAGCTTGGTTTTCCACGGCGTTTTACGCCATGTTTCCATTTTCCCTTTGGCATCATGTACTTGCAAACGTATAGGATTTCGCCGTTTAGCACGCCCAAACGCCAGTCGAAGCAGGAAGGCATGAACTTTTGCACAACAATGTAGTCCGACCTTCTAAAGAAGCGTTTTGCAACCTCTCTGAAACTTGTTTCGCATGAAACTTTCTCTACATATTTCGAAAAACTAGTATAAGGTGCCTTAATAACCACCGGTTTTCCAAAAAGCTCAAAGATTTCCTCTATTTGCCTATGATGAAATTCATCCTTGTTAAGAAAGATTGTTGGAATGTGTGGTACGTCATGTTTTTCGAGGAGCCGATACTGGTGAATTTTATTTGCGCAAATTTTAATCGAGATTGGGTCGTCAACAACTTTTAAGCCAAGCTCCCACGCAGTTTTCGAAACCACATAAGCCGTATAAAGCGGGTCGGTAGTCGCCCGAATAAAAACAGCATCATATTTTGGGATTTCAGAAAGCCCACTTCGAAATAAGAAGTTGAACGTGTGCCCCATTTGCTCGGCTGTCCTCTTAAAACATTGGAGAGCCTCAACTTCATGTGAGTGTGTAAAATTGTATTTTTCAACAAAGCATGCTATCTGCGTCAATCAAACCATCCTTTCCCGGAAACCCGGGAAACAATTTTAGAAATAATATTAACATCTAAAGGTGTGATTTCCTCCATTTTTAAAGGTTGAAGCCCGGAAAGGTAAGCTTTCCCACCGAAACGTTGAAAGTGCAACTTGCATGCTGGAATTTTGAAGGTTTCATAGACTTTTTTGGCAATTTCTTTTGTATTGCCATTCTCATAGATACATTCCCCAAAAAAAGATTTAACAGAAATCATTTCGCCGCATAGTGGTTGAGCGCAGATGGCATAACGGTAATTCATGCTTAGGCTTTTGACGGCTCTGTATAGGGCGGCTCTGTTTTTGGCTGTTTTGAAACCATTAAATGAGAATGGATTTACTGCGAAAACAACTATTGGAGAGCTGAACTCATCCATTATTTGCTTAACAGAGTCTGTAACGAGGTATGGCATTATTGGCACTCCGTTTTTGGAAGCTCTAACAAGCAGAACCGGTAGTCTGTAGGCGTCTATGGCGTTTTCTGTTGTTGGAATAACATCGTTTCCGAGGATTTCTGCATGAAGCGAGACATAATAACCGGTTTTCATGTATCTGTAGTCATTGTTTATGTTGAGAATGAAGTCTCTAACTGAAGACTTGAGGAAGGCTGATGGTTTTGTTATGGGTGTGTTTGTTCTTAGGTCGATGTTTGAGACGACCAGCACGCAACAGGCACCAGACAACAGAAAACAGCTAACACTATTTAGATATTTAAAATTAACTATGCCTAACAGCGCTGTTCCAAGCGGAGAAATGTATAAGCTTATATTTTGGTTGGCTGCAGAATTTTCTTTAAGAGGAAGTCTATACGTACAGAACCTTAGAGGTTCTCGGACCAGAACACGAGTTCTCGCTCGTTAACGAAAATTTGAGGGCCTTGCCAATAGTTGACAAAGTCATAAAGGATGTTCACGGGCGAGTTGTAAACTTTGTAGAATTTGGTAACTTCACCTTTGGAAAAGAGCTTCAACTCCATGTCTTAGAGGTTAAGCCTAACAAGCCTTTCAAATCGCCAAAAACCTTTGAGGAAAGCATGCATGAGGCTGTTTTGAGGCTTGGTGAAATGCTTGAACACCGTTATGGTGTAAAGCTTTTGGGAACAGGGATGCATCCAACATTGAGACTTGAGGAGACAGCTGTTTGGCCACACCGCCACAAGCAGATCTACGAAGCTTTTAGCCGAATCTTTAACCTCAGACAGCATGGATGGCTCAATATACAAAGCTTCCAACTAAATATTCCATACGCTAATGAAGCCAAAGCCGTTCTAGTGCATAACCTGCTTGCTAACGTCTGCGCATATCTACCAGCTGTTTCGGCTTCTTCACCCATTTATGAGGGGCGTTTTGGCGATTATGTGGATAATAGGCTCCATTTTTATATGAAAAACCAGATGGAAATCCCGTCAGTAACTGGGAACGTTGTCCCAGAATATGTTCAGTCCTTTAGACAGTATAGGCGGGAAGTTATTGAACAATATTCCGCCGATTTAGCCAAGGTTGGAGCCCACAACTGCATCCTTAACAAGGAATGGGTAAACTCGAGGGGCGTAATCTTCCGATTTGAGAGGAAATCCCTAGAAATAAGAGTTATGGACGAGCAAGAATGCATAAAATCTGACGTGGCTTTAAGCTGTTTTATAAGAGCGTTACTTAGGGGCTTGATGAAGGCAGATGAGCCCCTCATGCTGCCGACAGGAGTTTTGGCTGAAGACTTCATATCCGTTATAAAACGTGGATTAGAAGCCGAAGTGCTCCATCCCAATGGACCCACAGCCAGACATGTGTGCAGACATTTTTTGAATATTGCTTGGAAAAACGCCACGTCCGAGGAGAAGGAATACCTCCTCATAATAGAGAAACGCATCGAACACGGCAACCTTTCAGACGTCATCAGGAAGAAAGTCAAAGTTAGGGCGCAGAAAACAAACTTGAATGAGGCCATAATAGACGTTTATTCGAAACTTTTAAACAGCCTTGAAGCCAATGAACCCCTCTTTTAAGGGAGCTGAAAGCGGTTATGCGAGTTGAAGACGAACGCCAGAAAAACTTCTTCAACATTTGTGGCACTTGTAAGATTGACTGTTGCTGGAATGCTAGACCGCCAATAACTGAAAAGCGTGAAAAAATCATTTTAGAATACTTAAAGGCATATGGCATAAGAATTGAAAATCCCTTCGAGCACGCCGAGTACACTTTCCCGAGAGAAACCTCGGAAGGCTACTGCGTATTCTATGATAAGGCAACACGCAAATGTATTGTACATTCAGTCAAACCTGAAACATGCGTGGCGGGACCAGTAACCTTCGATATTAACACCAAAACAGGCAAAATTGAATGGTATTTGAAGATGGAGAAAATATGTCCACTCGCCGGAGTCATGTATAGCGACAAGGCTTTATTAGCGAAACATTTTGAGGCCGCTAGAAAAGAAATTTTGCAGTTTATGAGAGAACTGACTCCTAAAGCATTAAAAGCCATACTTAAGCGGGAGGAACCAGATACTTTTAAAATAGGGGAAGAAGAAATAGAAGGCGAAGTTCTAAACAAGCTTTAGTTTTAAAACTTGCTACTTATCTTATGTAGTTGATTGCGTCTTTTCTTCTAGGCTTTGCTGATGGATTTTCATCTTTATATCCTAGTGCCACCATGCAGACATGTTTGTATCCTTGTGGGACTTCTAACTCCTTTTTTAACTTCTTGCCCTTTTCCGAAACGAACAAGAATTCTGTGAAAGCCATTATGAGTGAACCTAAGCCCAGCGATTCGGCTGCTATTAGGATGTTTTCGGCAGCTAGGGCGCAGTCGATTTCGGCGAAGCGGACTGTTTTATCAGCCGTAATTAAAATGACCGTTGGAGCATTCCAGAAAGGACTAAGGTTCGGGTCTTGTGCTCGTTCCGCCAAAAAATCTATTCCAAATTCAGCATGTTCTCCTTCATAATATTGGCCGTCTTTCTCAGCACTTCTTTGTTTTGAATCACAGAGAAGTGCCATTTCTGCTGGTTCCGCGCGTTTGGCGCGAGCAAGGCACAATTCAGTATTTCCTGCAGCTTATGATCGGGTATTTGTTCCGGTTTGAATTTTCGTATGTTCCCTCTTACGTTTTATAACCTCTATGGTTTCGTTCAAAACTTGCACGTCTCCCCTTTTTCCATTTCTGTTTTATGGTTTGTTGGTCATACATTTTGGTATTGGCAAGTTACAAAAGGCTTTTACCTTTGGTTTTCCGCTATTCTATCAGCATTTGGGGTTAACGGCATCTTGAAAGAACAGCCTAAAAACGCTTTTGACCTTCTAGTCAAGCCAGTTCGGCGGTTGATTGAGCAGAAGGGATTCTCTAAGCCAACAGAACCGCAGGAGAAGACTATCCCACTCATTCTTGAAAGAAAAAATGTTTTGCTCATTTCGCCCACAGCCACCGGCAAGACTGAAGCTGCTTTCCTGCCAGTTTTAAGCATGCTCTTGCAGGATCCACATGCTCCAGGTATAAAAGTGCTTTACATCACACCTCTGAGGGCTTTAAACCGTGACATGCTGGAACGTCTCGAATGGTGGTGTAATAATTTAGATGTTAAGCTGGCTGTTAGGCACGGTGACACAGAAACCCGCGAACGGACAAGGCAGGCCAGGAGTCCACCAGATGTTTTAATAACGACGCCAGAGACTTTGCAGGCTATTTTAGTTGGCTGGATTATGAGGCAGCACCTCCAGCAGGTGCGCTGGGTAATTATTGATGAAGTGCATGAGATGGCTGACAGCAAACGAGGGAGCCAGCTTGCCCTAAGCCTTGAAAGACTCCGGACGATTATTGGGAGAGACTTCCAAATAATAGGTTTGTCAGCCACAATAGGCAGTCCTGAAAAAGTAGCTCAATTCCTTGTTGGAAGTGGTCGGCAAGTGGAGATTGTGCGGGTTCCAGTTGCAAGAAAAATGCATTTGAAAATACTCTTCCCGAAGCCTAAACCAGAAGATTTTGGGCTGGCTGAACAGCTTTACACTCACCCAGAAGTGGCAGCCAGGCTTAGGGTAATTCGCGACTACATAAGCCGCCACAGGTCGGTTCTTCTTTTCACAAATACAAGGGCTATATCAGAGGTTTTGGCAAGCCGCTTCAAAGTCTGGGACATAGACTTCCCAGTTTCCATACATCATGGTTCTTTGGCTAAGCCCTCCCGCATAGCAGCGGAGAGAGGTCTAAAAAACGGCGAGTTAAAGGGCTTGGTTTGCACCAGCAGCCTAGAGCTTGGCATAGACGTTGGTCGCATAGACCTAGTAATACAATACATGAGTCCACGCCAAGTTACAAGGCTTATCCAGCGCGTTGGGAGAAGCGGCCACAGGATAGGGCATATAGCCGAAGGGATAATTGTTACAATGGACTCCGACGACACGTTGGAGGCTTTAGCCATAGCAAGGCGCGCCCTAAAAGAAGATTTAGAGCCGGTTGAAATTCCGCCAAAACCTTATGATGCATTAGCCCATCAAATTGCCGGACTACTCCTAAAACAGAAGAGGCTTGAGTTCAGTGAAATCCTAGAAATGTTTAGGAATGCTTATCCATACACCGGCCTGACAATGGAAGACATTGAAAAAATTCTTAGGTATATGCATGAGCGTTTCCCAAGGCTCGCATGGGTCTCCTTTGAAGACAAGGTGGTCCTAAAACCGCGCAGAACAAAGGCGCTCTTTGAATACTATTTCGACAATCTATCCATGATACCTGAAGAGAAACAGTACCTAGTGGTGGACGAGACAACAGACCAAGCCGTAGGAATTTTGGATGAAGCCTTCATGGCGGAGTATGGCAAGCCCGGCATAAAGTTTATAATTCGTGGAAGCCCATGGCGAATCCTCCACATTTCAGGCGACAAGGTTTATGTAAAGCCTGTAGACGATCCAACAGGGGCGATTCCAAGCTGGATAGGCGAAGAAATTCCGGTGCCCTTTGAAGTAGCTCAAGAAGTCGGCTACATCCGTGGTTTTGTGGAAGCACTAACACGCAATGGCCAGCCACCGGAGGGGATAGCAACTAAACTTAGCGAAAAATATCCAGCAGAAAAGGAAACAATTTTGGACGCCTTGGCTGAGACCGTTGAGCAGGTGGCTGCTGGGATTCCGGTGCCGACAGATAAGCGAATAACCATTGAAGATTGGGAGGACTTCGTCATAGTCCATGTGCATTTTGGCTCCCTTACCAACAGGGCATTAGCCCAGCTTGCCGGGCAGTTGCTCTCAGAAAGGGTTGGTTATGGCATAGTGATTCAGCACGACCCATACCGCATATTTATACAGACGATGGGCGCTGCAGACGCGGACCAAATTGTTATGGTGTTTAATGAAATGGCATCAATGGACGAGCAAGCTGTTAGGGATGCTTTGAAAAGAGCTACCGTTAAAACTGGCATTTTTAAAAGGCGAATGATTCACGTAGCAAGACGCTTCGGCGCTTTGGAGAAATGGGCTGACTTCAGTAATGTAAGCCTCCAAAGACTTTTGAAAAGCTTCGAGGGAACCCCGATATTCGATGAAGCCCTAAAAGAAGTTTTTACAAAAGACCTGGACGTTGAAAAGCTTGTCCAAGTTCTTCAGAGAATTCGCGCTGGTCAGATGGAAATTGTTAAAGTTGAAACCGGCGGAACAGCCACCCCAGTCGCTCGTGTTGGCATTGAACGGGTAAGCATGAAAACAGACCTTATCCCGCCTGAACGGATGCGAGCCGTGCTCATAGAATCCGCAAAGGCAAGATTGTTAAACGAAACATGCAGCATCATATGTACAAATTGTTGGAGTTATGCTGACATGACACGTGCTAAAGACTTGCCAGCAAAACCAAAGTGTCCAAAATGTGGCTCTGAAGCAATTGGGCTTTTAAGAGTTGAAGAGGAGAAGATTCTTCCATTAGTTGAGAAGAAGGGTGAAAGGCTTTCCAAAAGCGAGGAAAAAATTCAGAGGCAAGCTATTCAAACAGCTCGTCTGATAGAAAAGTATGGCAAGGCGGCGGTAGTAGCCCTCTGTGCAAGAAAAGTTCAGCCATCTGACGTTAAAGAAGTTCTTGAAAAAGAAGACGCGTTGACTGATAGGTTTTATGAGCTTGTTTTAGAGGCTGAACGAAGAGCCATAAGCAAAAGATTCTGGTAAAAGTGCAAATAGACCTACAACAACTTTTAAATGGGAGACCACGTTAATCTGGATGAGTCGCCCTTCAGCAACTGTGGAGAGATAAAGAAGCTTGGAGATAAGCCGAAAAAAGCTCCGAGAAGAAGTTCTAAACAGAATAAAATATGTTAAAAACTGTGTTTTGGCAAGGGAATTATGCCTCCTAATCAGAACGAACAGAGCAGTCCTAGAACCTAAAGACGTGCAGGAAATATGCCTTTACATTTCAGGCTTATGCAAGGAAGAAGGATGCGAAGAACCTAGCGAGCTTTGCCGCAAGGCGGCAGAAGCTATAGGAGCTAGGGATGAAGAGAAATATTTGGAACTATGCGCACAAAGCGCCATGAAATGTGGTGAATCTAGACGCCCAACACCTAAAAGGGCAACATACGTAGCCTAGCAAAGAAGAAAATCTTTAAAAGAATAAAATATTGGTAAAACCAAGATGGAGGCATGCCTACTGTTCATAGCCCCATATGTTCCAACACCACTTCCAGTCGTTCGTCACATGCTTATTTTAGCTCAGCTCAAACCCGGCGAAGTTTTCTTCGACTTAGGTGCAGGCGATGGAAGAACAGTAATAATGGCAGCTAAAGAGTTCGGTGCAAGGGCTGTAGGCATAGAATTACGCGAAGACCTTGCAAAAAGAGCCCTAGGCACGGTCTACGAAGAAGGTCTTCAAGACAGAGTAACTATAGTTAACGGCGACATGTTTAATGTCGACCTCTCATCGGCTGACGTTGTATTTTTATACTTAACCACAAGCGCCAATGAAAAGATAAAACCAAAACTTGAAGCTGAACTTAAACCTGGAGCTCGCGTTGTCTCCCATGACTACGAAATTGTTGGTTGGAGACCGTTTAAAGTGGAAAATGTCTGCGAAAACCCCAAACTTGGATACCCATCCCATACAATATACCTATACAAGAAAGTTTAAGCTTCCAAAAGAAAAGAACAAGAGGCACGCCCAAAAATGGGGGCTAACTATGGATTAGTGAAGAATATTGCTAAAAAACTTTAAGCTTATCATGTGGCGAAAGAAAAATAAACTTTTATCCAAGAATTAATTTCAAGATTTTTGAAAAATAATGCAGGTTTAAGGGCAAAGAATATGCTGTTCGTTCCATGGCAGTACATTGCAGATTGGAGATGTAACACTTGCGGCTTGTGCTGCAAAGCTTACAGTGTGGTCCTTAACTTTCAAGAATGGCTAAAAATAATAAAAAATTATGGTGTAGAAACGACAGTTTCAGGCTTCAACAAGCTATACTTGCGAAGAAAAAGCGACGGCTCATGTATGTTCCTCTACAAAGTAGCGGACATGCAATTATGTGGGCTCCAGCATATGAAGCCTGCGGCATGTAAACTTTGGCCCTTCAAAATTTTGGAGCACCCAAAATTTGGGTACGCTAAAGAGGCCTTATACGCTTTTGGTGGGAAAGCCTTATACATATATGCTGATTCAGCATGTACAGGACTAATCTACGGGAGGCCAACATGGGAGTTTACAAATCAAACCATAAAAGAGTTCATCGAAATCGCTATTGGAATACGCAGTGATCAGAAGCGAAGCAAAGCTAGCATCGATTTTATCCAACAATATCCTTCAGTAAGGCGACTTTTCTAAATGCGATATTTTGTTGCGTGGATAACTTATATATCAAAAAAAGTTTATATATAAGAAATTGTTTACATAATTAGAGGAGAGCTGTTTTGAATGAAGATGCAAGCGAGCAGATGGTGAAGAAATTGAAAGCCTTAGCAAACCCTTTAAGATTAAAAATGATAGCATCTTTATGTGAAAAGCCAAAAAGTGTTTACACATTAGCTAAGGAACTAAATCTTCCGTATCCACTAGCCCACCTACATCTTAACGGACTTAAAAAGCTTGGACTGGTTGAGGAAGTTAGAGAAGAAAAGAAAAAGGAAGGACTTCCACCTGTTAAATACTATGCGCCAACCGATTTTAAATTAGTTTTAACCCCCAAGGAAATTGAGGAGCTTTTCAAAAAGATAACGGAGGCGAAATGAATGGCTAGGGCTTCCATTTTAATAGCTCTTACAATAATACTCCTCGGCTTTGGAGTGCCAGCAATTTCAATATGCTCTTCTGTATTTTACGGCTTTAATGTTATAGTTGCAGGGTTGGTGGCGATATTCGCGCTGATAGTCGCTGGTGTCCTCGTCATAGTGGGGTTGGCGATGGGCTCTGAAGAATTACCTTCCGCGAAAATTAAGCCGTCAGAAATGGAAAAGTTGAATTTTATGCGCGCCCATCAAAGAGCAACATTAGAGGAGTTGGATGAAATTATTGTTATACTTAGGGAAATTAGAGACGTGTTAAAGGCTGCACAAGAATAATGGAGGAAATTAGATGACGAAGGAGTTGAAGTATGTAAAATTTTCTGATGAGGATGTTGTAAGAGAAACCGAAAAGCGCCTTAAAGAAATGAAGGCCCTTCTCATTGAAATCCGCGATCTGTTGAAGGTGACCGGAGGATTTGAATAAGGAGGGATGAATTTGAGCGGTGAAGAAATAATGCGTAAATACGAAAAGGAACTCCGTCGGGTGAATGTCCCGACAACTCATGTTAGTGGTTCTGGGAAAGTTCACATCGATGGTGTTGGTGATATTCAGATATCTGGCTCAGGTTTTGTTTCTCCGCAGGAAATAAAAATCAGCGGAAGTGGACGGCTGCCAGCTGGGTTAAAAACTGAAAAATTGAAGTGCGCCGGAAGTGTTTCTATAGAAGGGGATATAGAGGCTGAGGAAATGGACTTCTCGGGTTCAGCTTCTATCGCAGGCAGCGTCAAAGCTAAAAGTGTATCAGCCTCTGGGAGCTTCTTGGTGGATGGTGATGTGCAAGGTTCATCGTTTAGAGTGGCTGGTTCTTGCAGAGTTGAAAGCGCAATTGAATTGGAAAATGCTTTGCATGTTTTCGGTTCATTCAGGGTGTCAGGTGATGTTAGAGCTGGAAAGTATACGGAACTCCGTGGGAAATTCGACATTGGTGGTAAAATAGTAACTCAGGATTTTAAGGCTGAGTTAGATAGGCATGAATCTTATGCACATGGTGGAATTGAAGCGGAGAACGTTGACATTAAAAAGAGGGGCATTGAAGGCATAGTGATTTTTGGAATACCGATTTTTGGTATACTTTCGCGCTACGGAAAATTGTACACCAGCGATGTTATAGCCAAAGAAAAAGTTTACTTGGAAAATGTTTGCTGCGAGAATGTCATTGGAAGAGATGTAAACATAGGTGAAGGTTGCATCGTTAAAGGAAGCGTTAAGTACTCAAATACCATATCTGTTCATCAAAAAGCAAAACTCGCGAGTCCTCCAGAGAAAATAGACTTGAAAGGGTGAACACGTATCCTTTTACTTATGCCCGCGTTTTTTAATCTATGATCCATTTTAAGAAGTAATCAAGACATGTGAGGACACTTTATGGAAGCTGTAAAATCCATAGACCTTCGAAAAACATATCATGGAAAGGAGACCATCGACGCATTAAAGGGCATTAATATATTCATCAAAAAAGGTGAGCTTTTTACCTTATTAGGCCCTAATGGGGCTGGAAAAACCACCTTTTTGAGGATTATTTCTACGCAGTTGCTGCCAACCAGTGGCGAAGCCTATGTTTTAGGTTTTAACGTTCTAGGGGAAGCTGAAAAAGTGCGGGAGCACATAGCTGTTGTCCCCCAGGATGTTGCCACTTACGGTAATTTTACGCCTTGGGAGTACTGCTACTATTTTTCGCTGCTTCGCGGCATGACCAAGCAGAAAGCAAAAGAAATGTCTGAGAAAGCATTAAAAGCTGTTGAATTGTGGGAACTGCGAAATCGAACGTGTGCTACGCTTTCTGGTGGCGAAAAGAAGAGGGCGATAATTGCGTCTGTTTTAGCTTCAGACGCTGAGGTTTTGATGTTGGATGAGCCTACAAGCGGTTTAGACGCTGTTGCACGAAGAAAAGTTTGGACTGTTTTAAGGGAGATGGTTGAACAGGATAAAACTATAATTTTAACAACTCACATAATGGAGGAGGCGGAGATGGTTTCTGACAGACTAGCCATAATTAATAGGGGTGAATTAATAGCGCAGGGAACGGTTGAGGAAATAAAAGGCCTAGTAAAGGAAAGGTTTAGGGTTGTGGTTGAAGGTAACTTTGAAGCTTTAGAAAAATTCGTAAATATCCATTCGACAGTAGCTTTTGGCAGTAAACGAGTAATTTACGTTGACGATGGAGAAGAAGCTATAGAGTTTGTTAGAAAAGCCTTAAAAAATGGGCTCAGAGCCGAAACCTCGCCCATCACTCTTGAAGATGTGTTTGTGAAACTTGTTGGAGGGGAGTTTGAATGAATCTTAGAAAAATGTTTAGAGATGCTGTCATAATCGCTGCTTTGAAGGCTATTCCCGACCTAAAACGCCAACCATTAATATTGATGGTTATGGGCTTGATAAGTGGTATTCCGCTTTTCTTCATGCTTGTCTTCGGAGGGCAGATAAGCTATGGCTTAATAGGCGCCATGATATCAGCTGTTGGATTTATTGGCATAGCCTCAGCTATACAAGATATAACGTGGGATAGATATGTGAAAATTAGGGAAATGATTGTTGCAATGCCAGTCCACCCAATTTCATACATGGTTGGAGCAGCATTAGCCCCTTTAATATTCTCATGTCCAGGGATTGTTTTCTTTATGGCGTTGGCGATTTGGCTTGGTTTTATACCCATACATGTTTTGGGATGGATTGTTGCAGTTTTACTTTTATGCTGGGCTGTTTTAAGCTGCATTGGGTTTGTTATATCAACATATATGCGGAGGGCAAGCGTATACACTTTGAATAACTTGTCTAACATTCTTGGAATAGGCTTAATTTTTCTTCCACCAGTCTATTATCCCGAAGAAATATTAGGTGAATTAAGCTGGATAGCAATTGCGTTTCCAACGTCCAATGCTGCGGGACTTGTAAGGGCTTATTCTGGTCTTGCTGTTTTTTCGCAAGAAAGGGTTTTAATCCGTTGGGTTGTCCTCTTGATAACAATGGTTGTTTCTGTCTTATTCGTTGTTTTTAAAGCTAAATGGCGAGAAGCTTAACGAGATTTTAAATGGACTTTGTTGGGAATCGTTCATATTGCAACTCATAAAGTTTTGTAAGCTTGTCTAATGTGTCGATTTCATCTATTGTCTTATCTGTTCTGAAGCGGACTATTTTTGGCACTCTTAGGGCATATCCGCTAGTGTATTCGTCTGTTTCTTGAATCTCTTGGTATGTCACCTCTACAATCACTGTTGGTTTAACGTAAACGCCTTCTTCATCTTCGCCTGTCATTGTCCTTTCAACTATTGTTCGAATCGCGTCCATGGTTTGTTCCGGTAGGTTAGAGACTTTTCCTATAGTGTAGAGTTTTTTCTCTTCTGGGTCGCGGACCGCCAAAAGAAAGGATGAGTATAGACCTGCGCGTCTTCCCTTTCCGTATAGGGCTTTCACTATTGTGCAGTCTAGTGTGTCGCGTTCTGGTTTCAGCTTAAGCCACGTATAAGTGCGCTGTCCAATTTCGTAAGGTGAATTTAAGTCTTTAACAACTATGCCCTCGAAACCTTTTTTCAAGGCTTCGTCGTAGAATCGCATGAGTTCAATTTCGTTTCTACATTCAACGCCTTCAGCCAGATACTCTGATGGTATAACTTCCACTAAGTATTTGCGCCTTTCAGAGAGCGGCAAACCGATGAGTTCTCGCCCATTTAAGAAGAGGATATCAAAGGCTCTGAAAGTTACACGGACTTTCTCCATTCTTTCCGTAAGCTCTTCCGTTGTCAGTTCCCTTGGCACCGTTCTCTCCAGCATAACTTGGAATGGTAAAGGGCTGCCACTTTGGTCTACAGCTAAGATTTCACCATCCACGATGCAGCTTTGGGCATTTAACCTCATGGCTATTTCTACAATTTCGGGAAGCGTCTTAGACTTTTCAACGCCACGCCTTGAAAAAATCCATGTTTGGGTTCCCCACTTATGGATTTGGAGGCGGCTTCCATCAATCTTGTATTCTGCTCTAACCGGATAGACAACTTTGTCCGGCTCGTAGAGGTGGGCTAGTTGGGGTCTTATGAACTGTCCTGGGCGCATTTTCACCTCTGCCAGTTTCGGCAGCCCTTCCGACGCCAGACTTATTCCTTCTGCTATACCCATTATGGTGCACGCATTTTGGATAAGTTCTACTGGAACTTGGTAGGCTCTTGCAGCAGCTCTCATAACAGTGCTTGCATAGTAGCCAAGCTTCAAATCGCCCAGTAGAAGCCTAACAATGTATTTAGCCTCTTGAGGCGTTGCAGTCCTCAGTAGGCTTGCAACGTAGAGTTCACGTTCTTTCACGCCTTTCAGTTTTGGTAGAAGCCTAATCGCCTCATAAACCTCACTTACAGACAGTTTCGGCTCTGAAGGCGTTTTGAGAAGGTAGGCTACCTCGCCATGTTCCCCATAGTCAATGAGAAGTTTTCTAACGTCGCTTTTTGACACGCCAGTGGATAGACTTAGGCTTCTCTCCACTAAGCCAGGTCCAACTTTTAGGCTTTCGTCTGTTATTATTCCTAGCGCTAGGCGCGCCTTAACCTCGAGAGAAAGCTCCATTGTTTGGAAGAATTTGGCTAGTTCCGTCTCTTTCCCCTTCTTACCCCGGAGCACGGCTAGTCGCTCATAGACATCAACAATTTTTGAGAAAGGAAGATCTTTCCTGGGATCTTTTCCCTCCATGTATAGGCGTATAAGATAGTATGGTATGCCTGCTCTCCACTCTATTTGTTCTGGGGAGAAGCCAGCCTCGATTAGGCGAAGAACAGCCTCCTTCTGTGAGCCGTAGATTTCTATTAGCTCTTTTATCGTTGGCGGCTTAATCAGCGACATTTGCTTTTGTCCTGTCACGCTTGTGCTATTTTACTTGGGCTTCTGGGGCTTTTGGTATTGGTTCTATTGCTCTTAGGAATCCGTCCCTTGTTATGTCGACCCTTATTCTTCGGCGTTCAAAGTTGCACATTCTACAGTCTAAAACTCGGGTTATGCGGACAAATTCTCCCCTGTCAACACCTAAATCCACCTGCTGGTCATACCAGTAGACACGTCCATAATCCACTATTATTGTTCCATCCAGGTTGTGTGCTAAGCCTATACCGCCCGCCATGTCGTAGCTGTCCCAAACTTCTGAGCTTCGCTGGTTCACGTAGAGGGCTGTTATGCCATGCACCTGGTTGTAGCGGGCCAACTCCATAACACGGTATTTTAGGGCTCCCCGATAGGCCTCCAGCACTGTTACAGAGTCTATTATGGCTAATTCGATCTTCTCTTTTTCAGCAACATAGCGGTAAGTTTCCGCGAAGGTGTTCCAATCACGGAGTTCAGGGTAAGCTACAGTATCCAAAACAAAAAGGTTTTCGCGTATCTTATTCCAATTTAAGCCCAAAATGTCAGCTTTCTGCTTAAGCCTAGACTGCAAATCAAAACGTGGAGTGGCGCTTTTCCAGGTGTCCTCAGCCGTTGCATAAAGAACCTTTCTGCCCGAGGCAGCTGTCCTCACGGCTATCTCTTCAACAAGTATCGATTTTCCAGCCCCGGGTAATCCTGTGATAGCAAATTGTCCACATATCGGAATTCCTCCTAAGCTTTTCCCGTCTGGTGTTAGGAAAAGCTGATCAATGAAGGTGCCTGTTGGAAAACCCAGAAGAGGCTTTTTAGCCTCTATTGCCTCGTCTGGTTTCAGCACAAGAGTGCTTAGCTTCTCTTTACCCTCCTCAATGGTCGTCGTCATAGGCTTTGTGGCGAGCTCCCACTCATCTGCTGGTGTCCTAGCACTTTTCATGGCTTCCGCAAGCGTCTGAGCCATAGCCCTAACGAGACTTTCGATTTCCGGGGCGCCTGCTTCAAGCTTCGGTTGCTCTGGGAGCTTTGCTGCGGCTTCTGTTGGCTTTTCTGTTGGTTTTGGCTTTGTCTCCTCGATGATTAGCACCCATAATTCGCCTCGACGCTCCACGGCTCCCTTATTCTTGAGTGATTGTAGAAGTGCATAAGCGGATTTTGGTCCATATTTTGGTATGTTCAAGCCTTCTGCAATATCGTTTAGGGAGGCTTGCCCGCTGTGGGATTTGAGAAATTCAACTATGTCATTTTCCTCAACCATAAACTCTCCCCAGTTTTAACGGCGACTTTTTCTAAATATTTTTGTAAAAGTTTAAGCTTTTAAATATGCCCCCAATAAGGCTTTAAATGCTCTTTTAAACGAGGTTTAATAAACTTTATGATAACGATCTTCCAGTCTTTTGAGAAGAGCCAGAAAGCAATTATAAGTGAGAAAAACGCATGGGGTAAATCTAAAAAGCATGAGATGAAAACCTTGAGCAAACTAGAAATTGGGTTATCAACCCTTTACCTATTAGGTAAACCATTCAACGAAATGGTCAAAAAAATTACAAATGTAAACGTCAGCCATATAGAGATCGTGGATGACGGCCTTCATGCCTTAAACAGGCGTAGAGTCGCAATTCTTACGGATGTAAAGGAATCTTATAACATGAAATTCTCAGTTCATGCGCCCTTCGCTGACATAAACATTGCCTCACCGTCGCGTAGTGTTTTAAAAGCTATGCTTGAACGGCTGGAAAGCTCCATGAAATTGGCAAGTCTCTTGGAGGCTTATGTTTGGGTTTTTCATCCAGGATTAAAAACTGGCGTGAGCATGTTTTATCCATGCGAAGACTGGAAACAGAACTGCAAAACCGCGCGGCTTCTCTGCAAAATCGCCGACGATTACGGTTTAGAAATAGCCATAGAAAATGTTCCGGAACCATATCCATTCTTAATGAAAAGTGTTGAAGATTTTGAGAAGTTTTATGGTGAAGTTTCAGAGCCCATAGGCTTAGCCCTTGACGTTGGGCATTCAAACATTAATGGGCAGACAGAACGGTTTCTTAAAGCGCTTGCGGACTGGATTATGCATATCCACGCCCACGACAATGATGGAAGGGATGATTCGCATTTAGGAATAGGCTGTGGAACGGTGAACTGGCATAGGTTTGTAAACCTTTTGAGGGAAATATCCTACGATAAAGTTGTGGTTGTGGAGTCTGTTGATCAAATTGCGGAAAGCGTCAACTTTTTGAGGTCCATGTTTAAGTAAAATATAGCGGTTAACGTGACATGAGCACTCCAAAGGCAGAGTATGCACTCGTCCGTCCAGTGCCAAACTCTTACGACAAATGCATAAGAACTAATACTGAAAGAATAGATGTTGAACTTGCCAAAAAGCAGCACATAGAGTACTGCAAAGCACTAGAGAATCTTGGTTTAAAACTCCTTTGGGCTCTGAGCGACGACGCATTGCCAGACAGCTGCTTTGTTGAAGATACAGCCGTTGTTTTTGGCCAAAAGGCGGTTATATGCAATATGAAAATGGAGTCCCGAAAAAAGGAAGTTGTCGAAATAGCGAAAATTCTTGAAAAAATAAAAAGGGTATACCGCATAAAACCGCCAGCAGTAATTGAAGGCGGAGATGTCCTCAAAATTGGCAGCGAAGTTTTTGTGGGTCTTACAGCCAGAACTAATTTTTACGCTGTAGACCAGCTGCGGAAAATTTTGGAGAATGATGGGTTTAACATAATCTCTGTCAGAGTCAATGGTGCCACCCATTTGAAGTCTGTGTGCACACTCCTTGGAGACGGTTATGTTGTACTGGCGAAGGGCTACTTTGATGCGGACATTTTTAAGGGCTATAATAAGCTTTTAGTTCCGAAGGAGGAGCAGTATGCCGCAAACTGTTTAGCTGTTAACGAGGTGGTTTTGATGGCGAAGGGTTATCCAGAAACAAGGAGGCTTATAGAAGGGGAAGGCTTTACCGTACAAGAGCTAGAAATGTCAGAATTTAGAAAGGGGGAAGGCGCCCTAACATGCCTCTCAATACTTTGGTGAATTTTAGCCTATTAGAAGCGGGACCTCAAGCGTCATGAAGTCCTCTGCCACCTGGGTTTTTTTGAAAATCCTCTTCGCCTGTCTTAAGAGCATTTTTGGGTTTTCATATCGTGCACTTATATGGGTTAGAATCAACAGTTTTGCTCTTGAATTTTTGGCGTTCTCCGCCGCTTGACTTGGGGTTGAGTGTCCATCCTCGCAGGCTCTTTCAGCTAGTTCATCATCCAAAGTGGCGTCGTGAATTAGCAAATCGGCATCAGCTGCAAAATCCGTTAAGCCCTCGAATGGTCTTGTGTCCCCAGTATAAACTATTTTTCTTCCGGGTCTTGGCGGACCCGTGACATCTTCTGGTTTAACAACTTTCCCATTTGGAAGCTTGACTTCACTTCCGTGTTGGAGCCTAGACCATAAAGGTCCTTCTGGAACGCCTAAGGCTCTGGCTTTTTCTGGATAAAATTTTCCAGGGCGGGGCTTCTCCACCAAGGCGTAGGCTAGGCTTGGTATTGCATGGTTTGCCCATACCGCCTCAACAGTGTATTCTTCCTCTCCACATACTTTTCCAGCGTCGTGGATTTCGTGGATTTCTATGGGGAAAGTTAAGCCGAACGGAACCGTCTCTCTTATGCCTTCCATGAATCTTCTTATTCCGGGAGGTCCATAGATTTCGAGTTTTTTGTCGCGGTCAAGCAGAGCCATTGTCTGTATTAGTCCGGGCAAGCCTAGCACGTGGTCTCCGTGCATGTGCGTTATGAACACTTTCATTTTCCTATTGAAGCTGGCCCTAGCAATTACTATCTGCCTTTGCACGCCCTCGCCGCAGTCAAACAGCAGTTGCTCGCCCTTACGCTTTATCAATATGGCTGGCAAACTCCTCTTTGGAGTCGGGATACTTCCAGCTGTTCCCAGAAACACGACCTGCAAGCTCATGGCCCGGTTACATCCTTTCGAAAGTTGCTATCTCTCTTGTTAGGCTTCTGTGTACATAAACAAAGTGGGATTCCACATGTCGGTAGCCCAGCTCCTTGCCAATTTGGCTTATTTCAATGGTTTTTGGTGCTGCCATGCAAATTCTCTTTCCATCACTAAGCATGTCGTGGACAGCCTTTAAACAGTCTTCGATTATCTGCTTTGTGGTTCGCCTAAAAGTTGTTGCACTTCGCCCATAAGGGGGGTCTGCAACCACAGCATCCACGGTTTTTACTGGCGGGTTTTTTGCGTCGGCAACTATAAGCCCTTCTGGTTCAATGCCGAAATATGCTAAGTTTTTACGGCTTCCCTTTACCATGCGTCTTTGAATGTCCATGCCTAGAACGCGACAGCCTATTAGTGCCGCCTCTATAAGGATGCTTCCTGTTCCGCAGAAGGGGTCAAGTACTAAATCGCCAGCTTTTGGCTTGGTTAGGTTCACCATACATCTTGCCAGTTTCGGCGGCATGGCTGATGGATGGAAGAAGGGCTTTTTCTTAGGGCGCCTCTCCACGAAGGATTTTGACGGAACATCCGCTAATTTTAAGCCGAAAACAAGCTTGTTGTCTGTTAGAATTCCTGCAAAGGTTTTTTGTGGGTTTTTAAGGTTTACTTTCACGTCTTCAGCTGTGTTTATGATTATTTCGCCGAGTTTACGCTCTAAAGCCATTCCATCGACTTCTCTGGCGTGGTTTTTCACATGTTTTATCCGAACAGCAAAACTTTCACCGCTTTCCAGGAAATTGCTGATGCTTGATGAGCGAAGAGTTTTAACTGCCTCGCTTTGCTTAGCTTCGCATGTGAAAAGTTCTAATGCACAGAGTCTCGTCAGGGCTGCACGCATCTTCACGGCCTCAATGCATTTTAAGTCAGCTTCAGCCCTTAAAACTTGGTCCGGTTCTTCCAAAATCTTGTAGTTGCAGCCTTCAGCCTCAAGTATGGCTTTCAGTTCGGCTGTTGGTAGGGTTTCATGCTCACCGGATAGGAGGAAGAAGAGTCTAGCCACTGTGAAGCTCCCGTAATGCTTGAGCGATGAGTGGAGCCAGTGATACTTTGCTCACAGGGCTTGGGACGCTGTCTGTTCCAACAATTTCTTCAATTCCAGCTTGGCGAATGCGCTTTTCAGCCTCGCCTACAAGAAGCGGATGCACACATGCAGCATAAACCTTAGCTGCGCCAAGCTCATGTAGGACGTTTGCAGCTGCAACTATTGTGCCGCCAGTGCTTATAATATCATCAAAAATAATGACTGTCTTTCCCTTAACAGCGAACTCCTTCTTTTCAACGCTCACGCATCCGGTGTAGCGGTCTCTCTGTTTTTCTAAATAGCCGAAATCTCCGCCCAGAACTTTTGAGGCTTCTTCAGCTATGCTTATTGCACCTTTATCTGGGGCGAGTGCAAAGGCCTCTTTGAAGCCCTTCTGCTTGAAGTGTTCTGCTAAGAGCGGGATGGCTGATATGCTCTTGGCTTGGAAGGGGAACTTTTCCAAGACGTTTTTCTGGTGAACGTTTACTGTTATTAGGTTGTTGATGCCAGCTGCTTTAAGCATTTTTGCAATGGCTTCTACGCTTATGGCTTCTCCTTTGAGGAAGACTTTGTCTTGGCGGGCATAAGCCAGGTAGGGGACAACAGCCACAACGCTTTTCGCTTCGTTTCTTTTGGCAGCGTCGGCAATTAATGCCAGCTGTATTAGGCAGGTGTCTTGCGGAGGGCTTGTCGTTTGTATTATAACGGCTTCTTCGCCTTTAACCTCGCCATCAAGCCTCACATAGGATTCACCGTCTGGAAAACTCTTAAAAAAGACTGGGACTGTTTTGACGCCTAGGAGCTGGGCTACTTTCTCGCCCAGCTCTTTTGAGGCTGGCCCCGGAAGGATTTTCATTTAACCGCCGCTTTCTAAATGAAGCACGCATTTCTTTTAGATTTTTCCAGTCGCCCTATACTTTTCAATAAGCTCTTTGGCTCTGTCCATTCGTATTTTGCGCTCTTCCACCATTTTCTCTGCAACCAAATCTATGAGTTCGCCTGTTGCACCAGCAGCAATGGCAATGTTTCTGGCGTGAAGTGACATGTGGCCGCGTTGTATGCCTTCATGGGCTAGAGCCCTTAATGCACCTAGGTTTTGGGCTAGGCCAACAGCCGCCAAGACTTCTGCAAACTCGTTGGCTGTTTTTACGTCTAGAATTTTTAGGCATATTTTTGCTATTGGGTGGGAGCGCACAGCCCCGCCTATTAGGCCCACAGCCATGGGAAGTTCTATTGAGCCAACCAAGTCCCCGTTCTCGTTTTTCTCCCATGTAGAAAGGGTCGTGTAGTGGCCGGTTCTGGCGGCGTAGGCGTGGGCTCCGGCTTCCACGGCGCGATGGTCGTTGCATGTGGCGATTATGACGGCTATTATGCCGTTCATTATGCCCTTATTGTGGGTTGCCGCCCTATAGGGGTCAGCCGCCGCAAAAGCCCAAGCGTTGACAATGCCGTCTACGACTTCTTCTCCGCCAGCCGCCTCTTTGGGCACAATGCACCACGCTCTGGCAAGGCGCTTAACAGCCAAGTTGGAGATTATCCGCAGATAAACGCGTCCGCCAGTTACCCGCTCTATTAGGGGGGCTACTGCCTCGCACATGGTGTTTACGGCGTTGGCACCCATGGCATCGCGGCAGTCCACATGCAGCTCGGTGATAACCATTGGGCCTTGCACTGTTTGGATGACTTTTGCGGCTAGGTCTTTGGCTCCTCCGCCGACAGAAACCAGAACAGGGTCTTGGTCGTTAGCCTTCTTTAGGATTTCCTCTTTGACTTGCAATATGCGGAGCCTAGCCGCATAAGGGTCTTTAACGCCGACGGCTTGAACTTGTCCAATCATAATTGGTGGTGTGCTGCTTGTGTGGAAGCCTCCGCCATCCCGCGCCATTTTAGCTGCATAACTAGCCGCCGCCACCACGGAGGGCTCCTCAATAGCCATTGGAATTAAATAGTCTTTACCGTTAATTAAGAAGTTTACGGCAATTCCTAGTGGCACCGGAATAGCGCCTACAACGTTTTCTATCATGCGGTCAGCCAAGTCCAACGGCAAACTACCAGTATTATGAAGTAAAGCGCATTCCTCATCGGTTAAGCCGGCAAACTCCTTAACAAAAGCCAAGCGCTCTTTTGGACTAAGCTTATAGAAACCCGAAAACAAAGATGACTTACCCATTTTACCTCACTTCACTTGTAACAATTTCGAGTAACAGCAATATCCCTTCTACTTTTAAACTTTATCAAAATACACGCCTTTGAAATCGGGGTTTTAGCAACCGCACTGTCTTATCTTATTTTGTTAGTTGGGTAATATCACTTAATTTTGAAGCTTTAACATATGGCACAATTTTTCTAAGAAGCTGGGAATCCTCGGTTATAAGTGTTAAACCTTTTGCGTTTGCATAATATGCGTAGGAGGCGTCGTAAAAGGTTATTTTAAGTTTTGCCGCTACTTGTAATACTTCTTCTTCATGACAGCTTATTTGGACGATTTCCATGGTGTGTAGGATCTGTTTTACTATTTTTGCGAGAATTTTGATTTCTTCCTCTGTGGCTTTTGCTTGGAAGGCGAAGTTATTCCATAATATGTTTCCAAGCTCGTATCTTGCCAGCTCCAGCGTGTAATTTCCAACTACGATTTCGATTTTGTTTTCTTTTATAGCTTTAAAAATGGCTGACGAATCAAATAGATATTTCATCTGTGCATTCTATCCTCTCTTACAGTTTTTACAACCTCTTCCATGCTAACCTTGTCAAGAACCGGTTTTAGCCTTTCTATCTCTTCTTTGAGTTTTTCAGCCTCTCTTTTTCTAATTTCGTCTTCTATGGCTTTTCGTAAAAGTTTTGAAGGCTTAATTTTCAGTTCTTTCATTTTTTCTTTAAGTTCTTGAGGAATTTTAGTGGAAACCGTAGAATACTTACTCAAATTCTCACCATTAGTAATACAAATTTTGACGAATAAAAAGTTTCCCTTCTATCGGGCCTAAAAACAAAGAAATGTGCTTTTGTGATTAAGTCAATAGACTCCTTAATGAGCATTGCCGTCCTTTAGAAAAAGAAGAGAATAATTACCTACCTAACGCCTAGGAAGAGCCAGAGCCCGAACATTTAACTGTTTCGTAATATGCCTAGCCAAAGTTTCAGCATAACCAATCCGAAAATTGTCAGTAACAACAAATTTCGGCTTCGAACGCCTCACATACTCCATTAAACCGTCAAAATCAGAATGGTCGCTTAAGGCTATAACATACTCTTTATTGGCTATTTCACGGCATGGAACATCAAACTCCCAACCACTAACATAAACACGAAAACAGCCATGTCCAACATGCGTTCTAGAGCCCATATGGTAAAAGGCCAGGCAAGGCTGATTCCGCTCAAGCATTTCCTTGGCGTCTTTCTCTTCAAGCCCTAACAGGCGACCTATGCGCATGCCATGTCTCTCACAAATTTTTGAGATTTGAAAAACCCTTTGGGGCACAATAAAGGGAACCCTTACGTCGGCGTCGTGGAGGATCTGCATAACCTCTTGAAGCTTGCCATGATAGCCAAAAATGTAAACAGCGCCGTGCTTAAGTCCCTCCTTCACAACGGAAACCAGCAATTCTTTAACTTCGCTGTTGAAGGGGCGCCTGCACGATGGACTACCATAAGTGGCTTCCATAACAAGCATGTCGGCTTCCAACACGGGGGTGCCATCAATTCTGAAGTCTCCACTGTAAACAATCCTTGTGCCTTCAGCGTCTTCAACAAGCACTTGACAAGCGCCCAAAATGTGGTCTGCGGGGAAAAGCGTAATACTCTCCTCGCCGTAGTTCATGGTCTTCCCATAATCAAGGGTCTCTACAAACCCGCCCATAAGAAAAAGCGGGCTTTTCATAACGTCGATAAGGTCCTTTGTGGCTTTTGTCATAAGCACTTTCTCGCATGTTCTTAGGCTTTGTTGTAGGCCAATCATGTGGTCTGCATGCGCGTGTGTAACAACCCTTAAAGGTTTAGAATCGTCGGAGGCGTCGCATGCAACATTCTTGCCGAGGAGGACAGCCCCACGCCATGTTATATCCGCCTTACTGAACAACCGTGTCCACCGGCTAAGCGTGTGCATTGACAAAGTCGCTTATCAAAGTGGCGATAAACTTCGTTCCAGTGATGAAGCTTTCAATTTTCAAGTTTTCGTTGGGCGCATGCGTATTAGATTCTGGATGACCGCAACCGGCAGAAACAATAGGATAGCCAAAAAAGTTTCGAAATAAATACATAGGACCGGAACCAGCACTCAGGGGATAAATAACGGCTTTTTCACCATAAATCTTCTCGGCGGTTTTCGCCACCAAACTTACAAAGGGGTCGCTGACTGAGGTTTTAGTTGGCTCCGTTGAGCCATGCCTTATTATCTCCAAATCCCCAAAGCCGCGCCTTTTAAGGTGGCGGACGAGCTTATCAAAGATTTCGTCGGACTTCTGGTTGGGGACAAGCCTAAAATCCAGTTTAGCCACAGCTTCATGGGGCAAGACAGTCTTCGAGCCTTTCCCAGTGTATCCGGCGAATAAACCGTTTATCGTGCACGTAGGCTGGTAGAGCCAAGTCTTCAAAGCCTCAAAGCCGCTAACACCCTTTAAGAACTGCTTTAGGCCAAGCTCTTCTTTCAACTCCTTCTCCTCAAACGGGATGCGCCTCAAAAATTCAGTTTCTTCAGCGGATGGCGGCACAATGTTATCATAGAAGCCCTCAATGAGGATTCGCTCATATTCATCCTTTAAAGTGTTTAAAGCCCAAACCAGGCGCCAAGCAGGATTCGGTATTAGTGGAGCATTCGCGGAGTGGACATCTTTCTTGGCAGCTTTCGCCTTAAATTCCACTGATAAGACTCCCTTCAACCCCAAATATAAGTGGGGTCTCCCCTTGCGGTCTGTTCCGCCAAACTCCCATATTGCAGCGTCCGCCACAAGAATATGCCTATAAGCCTCAACAATTGGCGCAAGGTTTGGGCTTCCAATCTCCTCCTCGCCGTCAACAAAAAATTTTATGTTAACTGGCACGTCGCCGATTGTTTCCAAAAAAGCTTGAACAGCCTTAAGCCTAGAGACGAAATTCCCCTTGTTATCGGTAACACCCCTCCCATAAATCCTTCCATTGACAATTTTGCCGCCGAAGGGTTCATAATCCCACTTTTCAAGAGGTTCAGGAGGTTGAACATCATAATGGTCATAGAAAAGAAGCGTCTTCTCAGAGTTTTTAGACCAAACTTCGCCATAAATTACGGGGTTACCCACTTCGCCCATCAAGATTTTTGTCGAAAGCCCTGCCTCCTGCATCATTTCTTCAACAAGCCTTGCACACTCAGCTATTCCTTCGCCTTTTGCTGATATGCTCGGCTGCCTAACAAGCCGTACTAGGTCTTGGATGAAGGTTTCAGCGTGCTCATTGATGTATTTGTAAACCATTCCCAGACTCAAATTTCCACACCTTCCCTAAGCTGTTTTTGGTGCAAGCCAGTCGATTAACTGCCTAGGGTTGTCGCATTTGATCTGAACCTTTATTGGACCTAGGGGCGACTCTGCGACAGCCTTTGAAAAAGAAACATGCCCTACAAAAGCCACTTGCTTGTTCAGATAGAATGTTATGATTTTTTCACTCAAGCCCTCAAATAGGGCTCCCCGCGCAGCATCGCGGATGCGTTCCCTTCGCAGTAAATTGTAAAGTTTTGTTAATGCCTCTAATCCCTTTGCTTCCATTACCAGTAGGCTTCCTTTTCGAAGAGGCTTTATTTGGACTGGTATGCCGCCGAAAACGTTTTCCACGGCTCTTCTCACTTTTTCTTCGGACTCTGTTGGGTTTATTTCAACCTCGACGCGAACTTCTATCTCATCCATTTAGCTTCAATCCTCCTTAAAACCTCTGTAGCTTTCTTCTTCGCGACGTTTAGGCTTTCCTCGTTAACTATCATATATTCGGCCATGGCTATAGCATTTCCTAACCCAACGCTTAGCTCCCGCATGTCTCGTTCACAAAAAATTTCCCAGTCTTTGGGGTCGTCGCTCCTTTGCCTGTGAAAAAGCCGCCTAAACCTTATTTCAGGCGAAGCATGCACAGCAATTAATGTAAACTTTGGAAAATGCCGCTTGAACTCTTCCACTTCGGCAAGGCTTCTTACACCATCCACAATGACTTTACTTTCGGTTTTATCCAATATTTTTGAGACACACCGCCTCGCTATTACGGCTTCTCCCTCCAAACGCCTCAACTCCAACATAATGCGCCCAAGGTTTTCTGGAGTTGGCTCTAAACCTTTTCGTCGGACTTCCTCACGAACTTCATCACCCATTACAACAACACCATAGCCACTAACCTTTGCAACATTAACAACAACAGATTTTCCAGCACCAGGCATTCCAACCAAGCCAACAACTAACTTTTCAAGAGTCATCTAAAACCTTCCTCTACACTTGCATGTGTTCCATTTAACGAATATCAAATACAGAATTAAAAGCATTTATGATGGTATTATGTATCCTTTTATGCGAAGGATGAGATATCATGCTTGAAGCCATAAGGAGCTTCATAGCCTTTGACATTGAAAGCGCCGATGTTTTGGAAAGAATAACGCAAATGCAGAAAATGCTAGCTGGGACTGGTGCGGATTTGAAACTTGTAGAGCCCAAGAATATCCATATAACTGTGCGTTTTTTGGGGAACATAACCCCAATCATGGTTGACAAAATTTTTGAGGATATGCGGAAAGTTCAGTTTGTTCCTTTTGACGTTAAAATTCAAGGAGTTGGCGCATTTCCAGACTTGCGCTATCCTAGGGTTGTTTGGGCTGGGATTAGGGAAGGCTCTACTCAGTTGCGAGGTATTTTCAGCCAACTTGAGCCTTATCTACGTGGTTTGGGTTTTGCCCCAGATCCTAAAGGTTTTAGTCCTCACTTGACCATTTCCCGTGTTAAAAGTGAGCGGAATAAGGCTGCGCTTGTAAAATTTCTGATGGAAAATGTGAACTACGAATTTGGTGTTGTCCGCGCAGAATGTTTAAGGCTTAAAAGGAGCGACTTGACACCTAAAGGTCCCATATATTCCACGCTTAGAGAATACTGCCCGCAAAAATAGTAGTTGGATAAGTGGCTGTTTATGTCTGAAGATCTGGAAAAAATCTGCAAAACTGTTCTTGAAAGGGTTACGCCCTCAAGGGAAAAACGCGAAAAAATAGAGGCTTTGGCAAAAGAACTAGAAGCGAAAGTGGCTTCAGCCGCAGCAGATTTTGGTGTTAAGGCAATTGTACGCCTAGAAGGTTCTGTTGCGAAGGATACTTGGCTAAGTGAAGAGCCCGAAATAGACGTTTTCATGCGTTTGCCAACAAGCATACCCCGCAAGTCTCTAGGCGAGGTAGCCCTAAAAGTAGCTAGGCGGGCAGCTGAAGGCGCGCGACAAGTGGAGCGCTTCGCTGAACATCCTTACTTGGAGGCTTTTGTTGACGACGTTCGAGTTAACATAGTGCCATGCTACGACACTAAACCCGGTGAATGGCTGAGCGCAACGGACAGAACGCCCTATCACACGGACTATGCAAAAAAGCGTTTAACCAGCCAAATGAAAGACGAGGTTCGCTTACTAAAAAGGTTTATGAAAGGCGTGGGCGTTTACGGCGCTGAAATAAAGGTGGGCGGCTTTAGCGGATACCTGTGCGAACTCCTAATCATAAGTTTTGAAAATTTCGCTAACACCTTGAAGGCTTTTGCACAGCATAAAGGGCGCATGATAGTAGATATAGAAAACCATTATAGGGGGAGGAGGGACGAACTGCCATTGTTATTTAGCGAACCTCTAGTGATAGTCGACCCCGTCGACATGGGAAGGAATGTGGCTTCAGCCGTGCAATCCCAAAAACTTTACACTTTTGTGGCGGCAGCAAGAGCCTTCCTAGAAAAACCAAGCCTAAAATTCTTCTACCCGTCGGAAACAAAGCCACTAACAACGAAGGAACTTAAAGCAAGAATAAGCACGCGGGGCTCTATAATGCTCTTTGTGGTTTTTGGAAAAGTTGAGGCAGTCTCAGACGTCTTGTGGGGTCAGCTTTACAAGTCTCAGCGTTCACTAAAGAAGCTTATTAAGCTAAATGACTTTGGCTTGTTGCGATGCGCAGTTTGGAGCAACGAGAAGGACCTAAACGCCTTCATACTCGAGCTTGAAAGCCGCTACTTGCCACCAGTAAAAAAGCATCTTGGTCCGCCAATGGGGAAGGAGCGGGAATGCAAAAGCTTTCTTGCAAAATATGCGTGTGCTACTGGAACGGTTGCTGGTCCTTATATTGAAGATGGTAGATGGATTGTCCATGTTAGGAGGAGACACACAGACGCGGCTGCTCTTTTGTATGAAAGGTTGAAGGATGGCGGAAGAAGTGCTGGAATAGCCAAAGAAATTGCGCACGTGCTCCAGCATGGATTCAAAATTTTGGTTAACGAGGAAGTAGAGGAAATCTACGAAAAGGACAGCGAATTTGCAAAGTTTCTCACAGAGTTTCTGTCTGGCAAGCCGAAGTGGCTAGAGGACATGTAAACATGAAGCAGCCATTAAGGATATGCCTAAAGCCCAACAATAAAACGCGAAAAGGTGAAATTTTCTACCTGCGATTGTTTTCCAAAGAAGTTTCAGGGCAAGGTAGCCAACAACCATAGCCACAACCGTGCCAAAGGCAACTTCGGCGAAACCAAAACTTGAAGCCGCCAACACATTAAATTGCTCGGAAAGAGTTAGTGCCAAAGCGCCTATTATGGCTGGAATCGACAGGAGAAAGGAGAATTTGAAGGCTTTATCACGCTTGATACCAAGCAGAAGAGCTGCTGTAATCGTTAAGCCGCTTCTAGAAAGTCCTGGAACCACGGATATGCCTTGGGCAACGCCGATCAAAAAGGCCTGCCAAAAAACAATTTCAACCGCCCTTTCCTTTCCAGATCTCGCGAGGCACAACATCGCACCGCACACAATAAAAGCCGACGCTATAAACAAAATTTCGCCGAAAACATCTTCTAAAAACACGTGGAAAGCGAGTCCGATAATTATTGTTGGTATTGTTCCAACAATTATGAGTGGAATAAATTTTCCATAATCAGACTTGAAATTTAGGTGTTTAAGGGCTGACAGAATTTTTTGGATGTCACTGCTGAAGAAGGCTACCACCACGGTTAATGTTCCAAGATGGAGAACAACGTCAAAAAGCGCTGGAAGCGTTAGGTTTAAAGTCCTTTCAGCAAGCTTTAAGTGTCCAGTGCTGGATATTGGAAGCCACTCCGTTAAACCCTGAATAACGCCTAAAATCAAGGCTCTTATCAACTGGTCAAGGCTCATGTCTGTTCCCTTATTAACCTAGAGGTGAAGAGTGACTTTGCAATTTTTAATATTAAAACTTGTGGCGTTTTCAAGAGACATCTATTTCAACATCATCAATGTAATAGGTTAGGTATGTTTCCCAACGCACGGAAATCCCAACAGCCACCCATAATTCTCCATTTAAACTTGGGTCTAGAACTGTTGAGTATTCATAGTTTTTCCATCCAGCCACCTCATTGGCTGCCCCGATAACTTGGAAGTCTTCCTCTGCTTCGGGGTCTTCGATGCCAACGTATGCGCATATAGCTGCTAATGTATTGAAACTTTCTTGCTCGCTGTAAAACTAGAAAGAAACCTTGACGTGTGAACGCTTACCAGCTTCAATTCTTGTTTCAATCCAAATGGTTCCATCATCCTGCTGCCCATCTATAAAAAACTCTAAAGAATTTTGTCCTGAATGCGGAACATTTGATGTGCGGCTTATGTGCCATTCCACTGGTTGCCCAGGATTGTTTGGGTCTTCTGGAACATCTGCGTCTACAATCCACTTTCCGAAACCATTTTCGAAGCTCTCAGAATATGTCATAAAATTAGAACGCAAAATCCATGCGCCAATCACGCCTATTGCTATGGCGATTGCCGCTACTACGGCAAGGACCACATACATTCTTCTCAAGCTCTCACCTTTACAAGCTTATAAAAACGTGTACTATATATAATGCTACAGCTTAGAACAAGCCTTCCCGTTAACGATTAAGCTTAAAGATTATTTTAGACGCCTTCTATCTTATCGAAGGTGAAAGCACTATGGCTGAATATCCATATGGAAGCTTTGAAGACCGTGAAATGTTGACTAAAATCCCGATGGAAAAACTTCTTGACTGTTTGTTTTTGCAGATTAGGAATTTGTGGCGTGTTGACGGCTTATACTTCCTTGGAATAGAAAAAGGGTTTGGAACCGAGACGGCTACTGAGGTCGATGCAGGTGTTTGGGAGGCTATGGCGGCTATTGAAGCTAAAAGCCTTCAAAGGATGTTTGGCGTGGGTGAAAACCCAGATGTACCAACCATCATGAGACTTTTGCGTTTGACGAGCTGGGCTTTAGACCAGCCATTTAAGACCGTTAAGGTTTCGGCAGAAAAAGCCGTTTTAAGCATAACCCGTTGCAGGACACAAGAGGCTAGGCTGAGTAAAGGTTTAGGCGAGTTTCCATGCAAGCGCGTCAGGTTTGGCTATTTGAAGAATTTTGCAAAGACCCTAAACCCAAAAGTTGAGGTTAACTGCCTTGTCTGTCCGCCTGATTTGCACCCGCAAAACGTGTGGTGCAGTTGGGAGTTCAAAATGCCGCAAAAATAGTAGAGTAAAAAGAAATTGGGAATTAGAAAATAGTAAAATTGTAATCTTGCCTGTTAGTACCTTCGCCTTTGATTTCTTCTCTTCATCCAGCACTCGCGACAGTAAACTGGTCTGCTTGGGTCCGGAACGAAGGGTACTTCGCATTCTTGACCGCAATCAGAACAGACTGCCTTGTGCATCTCTTTACCAGACATTTTCGCCTACTCAACTCCTTTAACTTATACTGTGCAAAAGCCGCCACTAAAAAGCAGTTTTGCACGACCACCATATAGGCTATGAAGCCCCATATAAGAGTTTGCTACAGAAACCTTAACATTTAAAATAGCAGATAAGAAACAGAGTATGTGAGGCTTGCAAAGTGATTAAAAACCTTGAAATCGTTAACTTTAAATCAATAAAATACCTTAAGCTAGAGTGCAAAAGGATAAACCTCTTTATAGGCGAACCAAACACTGGGAAATCAAATATACTAGAGACGTTAGCGCTCTTGTCCTCAACTTACCATCTTAGAAACAGAAACGTTCATGATTTTATCAGATTTGAAAATATGATAGACCTTTATCACGACCATTTTTTAGAAAATGACATTAGAATTAGTTTTGATAGGAAAACGTTGGAAATTCACTTCAAAGATGGGTTTTTCCATGGAAATTATGTTAATGAGGAAGGCAGAAAAATTACAGATATTTTTAGGTACGATTACCAAGGATCTGGAACCCAACTCATTTTAGCAGATTTAACACGTGATCTTGCTCCATTCAAATTTTATAGGTTTCATATACTATCTGCTTTCCCAGATAAAAATTCAGAATTTCTTAATCCGCCTTATGGAGACAACCTTCTTACAATCCTTTTAGTTAACAAGGGTTTGCGAGTTATTATTAGACAGATTTTTGAAAGATTTGGTCTCATTTTAGCTTTTGAGCCTCAAGAAGGCAAAATAAGGGTGCAGAAGCAACTTGAGGAAATTGTGATTTCCTTCCCATATTCCGCAGCCTCTGAAACTCTCCAAAGGCTAGTTTTCTACCTAGTAACTATATATTCTAACAAGGATTCTGTGATCGCCTTTGAGGAACCCGAAGCCCATGCTTTTCCATATTATACGAAATACCTTGCGGAAATCATAGCCCAAGATAAAAACAACAACCAATATTTCATATCTACACATAATCCATACTTCCTTCTCTCAATTCTGGAGAAAGCCAAAAAAGATGAGGTGGCGGTATTTCATACAAAGTTAGAGGGTTACCAGACTAAGGTTAAGGCTTTAACTGAAGCACAAATTGGTGATGTTCTGGAAAAAGGAATTGATGTATTCTTTGACCTCGAAAGGTTTCGTTGAAAGGAGAGTCTATTGAAGGTGTACCTTACGGAATGTAAGCCAGAAACGATATTAGTGCAAATTTTAACTCGCACTTCGAGGAAAAACATTAGCCATGCTGGAAACAAGTCAGAACTTCTCAAAAAACTTGTCGAACATTTTACAAATTCAAAGGGGATCATAGATGAAGATCCATGGGCTTACCAACCTCCATTTTTAAGCAGATTTGAGAAAACGCAAGACTTGACAATTCATGAAATTAAGGTATTTCGTCGCAAGAACAGAAACAACCTTCTAATCATGTTGTGCCCAAGACTAGAGGATTGGATAATTAAAGCTGCAAATGAAGCGGACATAAAGCCAGAACAGTTTGGCTTGCCGAATAGCCCAGAAGAGTTACATAGACTCATTAATATTAGAACTGACAATTTTAAGGAACTTGTCAAGCGTATTAAAGATAAAAGCAACAGAATCGAGAAACTTACGCGTTATCTTGTGTCAACGTAAGGGTTTTCTGTTTTTCCGCTGAAACAAAGTTTGAGACTCTTACGCCCACAAGTCTAATTTTTCTTTCTGGTTTTAGGTAGTCTTGTATAAGTTCTTTTGCTGTTTTCTTTAGGTCTTGGAGGCGGTTTGTTATGAAGGGTAGTGTTTTGCTGTGGGTGTGGGTTTCAAAGTTTTCGTAGCGAACCCGCACAGTAACCATCTTAAAGTACAACTGCTGCCTAACAAGGTCGTTGTAAACCTCCTCTGCAAGCTTTTCCAAAGTATTTAGCACTTGGTTGAAGTCTGATGTGTCCTCTTCGAATGTTACATCTCTGCTTATGGACTTTATTTGCCGCTGCTCCTCGACCTCGCTTCTGTCCATGCCATGCGCCATCAAATAAAGCTGGGTTCCCATTACTCCGAAGGCTTCCGCTAGCACTGTTGGGTCGTGGCGGGCCAAATCTCCAATGGTTTTTATTCCCATGGCTCGAAGCTTCTGCTCTGTTTTCCGCCCAACCCATAAGAGTTTGCGGACTGGCAGCGGAGCAAGAAACTTTTCAGCTTCGTCCTCTCTGACGATTGTTAGGCCGTCTGGTTTTTGGTAGTCGCTGGCTATTTTTGCCAAGAGCTTGTTGGGTCCAATGCCAATAGAACATGTAAGCCCCTCCTTTTCCATGATTTCCTTTTTTATTTGGCGGGCTAAGGCTTCTGCCTCGGCGTAGTCCCCAACCCTTGAAGTCACATCCAAAAAGGCTTCGTCTATTCCCCAGCTTTCAAACTTGTCCGCGTACTTGCGCAGAATCGACATAATCCTTTCTGAAACTTTTGTGTAAAGCTCATAGTTTACTGGCAGATATACGGCGTTGGGGCAAAGCCTCCAAGCCTTTGAGATGGGCATGCCAGACCTCACACCGCATTTTCGTGCTTCATAGTTGCAAGTGCTCACCACACCTCGCCCTTTTCCCTCTTTTGGGTCCGCACCAACAATGACTGGTTCTCCTCGGTATTCTGGGTGCTCCCGCTCTTCTATAGCTGTGAAGAAGTGGTCCATGTCAACGTGAAGGATTATGCGTTTTTTCTCAGCCATAAACCCAACTTTTCCAAGGCCCTTTTCAAGTTACTAATCAGTTTTCTTGAAATTTGAATTTATCGCGTCGATCTTCTCTATGTTTAGTTTCGCTAATGATTATGATTCCACAACTTTTAATGCTTGGGACTCTGCCTAAAAGGACTAGACGAGGATGTACGTAAATGAAGGTGCTTATGGAAAAAGATGCCCAACAAATCGCCATCGAATTCTTGAAAAAGAGGAAGAACACGGAAAAGATAAACATATCTTCCGTTGAACAGCGGGGTGGATGCTGGGTTATTAGGGGAACATGTCCCATAGACTTGGAAGGGCACTCTTGGGCTGAAAAATTCGAAGTTGTAGTCGACATAAAGGGGAAGATTAAATCCACAGACTTTTCGCTTTTGTAAATGGCACGCGCCCGTTTTCAGAATCAAAAAGCATATTTTAAGGATAAAACTGTTAAGAAAACTGGAGATGATCCTTGTTTAATAAAATTCTTGTCCCGTTAGATGGCTCTGAACACTCTTTAAAGGCGTTGGGTATCGCCATAAAAATAGCTAAAAAGTTCGATGGAAAAATCGCCCTAATTCATGTTTACTCCGTAAGCGTCAGACCTGTAATTGTTCCGGAACCATCAACGCTTACGCCTGGAATTCCAATAACGGCTCCTACAGAATATTCAAGGGTGGCTGAAGCTGTTAGGGAAGCGGGGGCCAGAATATTAGCCCAGGGCAAGGAGAGAGCCAAAGCTGAGGGCATTGAGGCTGAAACCATCCTTAGAGAAGGGCATGTTGTCCACGAAATTGTTAAAGCGGCTGAGGATGGCAAGTTTAACCTAATAGTTATGGGCGCCAGAGGAATAAGCAAGATAAAAGAGCTGATTCTAGGAAGCGTAAGCGACGGCGTAATAAGAAACGCCCCATGTCCCGTCCTAGTCACAAAATAGTTATCTGAACTTTTCCAGTTAAAGTTATTATTACGTATGGACTTAATGTTGAATAGCCTCATAAGCCCGGTGGTGTAGCGGTCAAGCATGGGGGCCTCTGGAGCCCCTGACGGGAGTTCGAATCTCCCCCGGGCTACCATCCCCAAACAAAAAGAAACCTAAAACAAACCAAAACCAAAACACTACAGGACTTACTATAACCATATTTTGACAGGTTCATTGTTTAGGTGGATGAACTGCGCTTTCGGCTTGCAGTTCAATATTTATATTTTTGCGATGTTTAAGAAATAGATCATAGCGTAAAACTGTTTGTCCACTAACCTTGGTTTATGCATTAAAATTTTTAAATTATAGTAGTGGTAAAACACTATTCAGATTTGAAAGAAAAAGACTGAATTTAATGTTATTCGATGCCCCATTTTTTGGTTACCTTAACTATTAGGAAGACAACGAAGGCCACTATGAGGAATGTTATCAAGGCGCCTACAAAATGTCCAATGCGGAAAGGCCCCACTACAAAATCTTCCCACCGTACGTCTGGAAGTACCAGTGTTATTATTGGCATTATAAAGTCTCCCACAAGCGCCTGAACAAGTGTGCCGAGATATATGCCGAGGATGAAGGCTACTGCCATTCCCATAACTTTGTATTTTGATATGAAGTCTAAAAACTCGTTCCATAAGCCTTTCTTGGGAGATGGGGCTGGTTTAGGCTCTAACAAGGCTTTTATTTCCTTTAGAACCTGCAATATTTCCTCATTTTTATCTTTAGGTTTAGACATATAGTCGTCCCGTCATTTTCTTTTGTATTATGGAGTTTAGGATTTAAAACTTACCATGTTGATAAGTCTTTTATTAGCCATCTCCCGTCGCAAATTGCTGTGTTTAAGCCTTTTAGGCCTTCTCGGCATATAGCAAACTTTAACTCATATTTTTTGGCAAGCCCTGCAATATTCTCCATCAGCTTAAGCCTCAAATCTTTTGGCAGATAGGTGTATCGCCCTAATTTTTCACTTTTCTCGAAGTAGAGGGGCTTAAGTTTTTCAGCTATTTTTGGCATTGCTAGGCTTAGTCTTTGCCAGTTGTCCGCTTTAACCTTGTATGTGGAGGCTGTTATATGTTTAACGCCTATTTCTGCTATCGCCTTCACAAGAGTTTCAGGTTTTTCGTTTATGTAGGGGATTATTGGGTCTATGCGTACAGCCACTGGCAAGTCCTTCTCAACAAGCCTTTCAATGGTTTTTAACCGCACCGCAGGCGATGGAGCGTTTGGCTCTAGGATTTTCGCTATTTCCACATCGTCTGTTGTTATTGTCACTGCCACCATGGAGGGCACACGCCTTAAAAGGTCTATGTCCCTCAAAACAATGTCCGACTTCGTTATAATCTGGATTTGGCAGTTTTGCCGCGTTAAAATTTCTAGGCAACGCCTTGTTAAGCCCAGTTCCGCCTCAACCGTTGGGTATGGGTCTGAAGAATTAGCGATGGAGATTAGTTCGCCCTTAAGTTTGGCTGCCTCCCGCTCCAGTCGTGGCAGCAAATCTTTTTTGGGTCTGCAATCATAAAAGTGCGGTATGTAGCTGGAGGCATAACAGTAGACGCATTTATGGTCGCATCCAGTGTAGGGGTTAAAGGTCAGTTTAGGCGGGCAAGTGCAAAGGGGCGAACGCCAAGGGTCAAACCACGTCAACAAGTTCAAGATTCCGAAAGCCTCTTTTAAACGACTATCATTAAGGTTTTGTGCAAGGCTTTATGTAAATATTTTTCTGTGAAAAAACTTAAAAATGTGATTTCACATAGAAATGTGTATGGTTAACATAACTGTTTCCATTCCAGAAGAACTGTATAGTAAGATGAAAAAGTATTCTGAGGTTAGATGGAGTGAGGTTGTGCGGAAGGCTTTGGCAGAATACATTAGGCGCCTTGAAGCCATAGAGCGAGGCGTTGTTCCCTCTGAAAGGCTTGTGGAGTTGCTTAGGGAATCCAGCCTCGACCTGAGCGGCGTAAGCCTAGAAAAGGCTTTAGAATTTTACGAGAAGGCGAGGGAGTTGGAGTGGAAGAGGTTTTCCTCTACGACACAAGCGCGCTCATAAGCCTTCTAAAAAGTAACAGAAGCCCAGCCAAGGGCTTTACAACAATCCTAAACATTATCGAGTTTCCAAAAGCCCTAGACTTCAAAGATTTAGGCGTCATATACCCGAACGTTGAAGACTACGACGAAGCCTTAAAAATTTCAGCTTCTCTTTTAGGGAAGGGCAAGCCAATACCCGCCATAGACATTTTGATAGCAGCCATGTGCTTAAGAAGGGATTTGACGCTTGTCACTGGAGATGAGCATTTTAGGCATGTTAGGTCTGTGAGGAAAGAGTTTAAGATGGAATTGGTCAAGTAATGTTAGGGTTGTTTGGCCTTGGGTCTGGGTAAGCCTACTGAGATGAGTTTGCGGGATTTGTTGGTGGAGGAGCTTAAGCGTAGGGGAGTTATGGTTGTTCCAGAGGTGAGTTTTAGGACTGTTGATGGGCGGCGTTTGGTGCCGGATTTGGTTTTGCATGACGGCGCCCAGTATGTTGTTGAGACCAAGTTGGGGGCTGAAACTAAGCTTTTGGATGCCATGGTTCAGTTATATGATTACGGTAAGCATATTGGCGAGGCAAAGGGCGCTTTTGCTGTTTTGTTTCCGCAGGAACTGCGGAGGCCTTGGCCTTCTGATGTGATCATGAGTATTGCACGGGATCCCAAGACGCAGATTAGCTGTGTTGGAATTTTTAAGGATTTGAGGCCTAGTCAGCAGTTTAGGGGTAGCCTTTACGAGGTTGCTGATTGGATTGCTGGGCATGTTTTGAAGCCTTTGGTGGTCGAGGCTGATACTGGTTTTGCTATTCGTGTCTTGAGGGAGGTTGTTGATTATATTAGTGTTGGTGTTCGGCGGTTGCAGGGTAGGGAATTGGAGGATATTTTTGGCGGTAAGAGTGTTTTTGAGAATGTCTTGCAGTATGAGGAGGGGCGTTATCCGCTGGAGGAGATGAGGCATGCTGCAGCTTATTTGTTGGTTAACCAGTTGTTGTTTTATCATGTTTTGACGCGGGTGGATGCTAGTTTTCCCGTTATTGATGAAGACCGTATTAGACGTCCGGCGGATTTGAGGGCTTATTTTGATCCTGTTTTGCGCAGGGATTATAGTAGTGTTTTTGGTTTTGATGTGGCTTCGCGTTTGCCAGACTCGGCTGTGGATGTTGTACGGAAGGCGGTTGTGGCTGTTAAGGCTTTGGCTCCTGAAAAGATTAGGCATGACTTGCTGGGTAAAGTGTTTCATGAGCTTATCCCTTTTGAAGTGCGGAAGGCTGTTGCCGCCTTTTACACAAATAATGAGGCTGCCGAGATTTTGGCTCAGTTGGCTATTGACCGCGCCGATGCCAAAGTTGTTGATTTGGCTTGTGGAAGTGGCACATTGTTGGTTGCCGCTTATAGGCGTAAGCGCGAACTGCTTTTGAAGGAAAGGGGCGAGTTCACTTTTGAAGATCATAAGCGTTTTTTGGAGCAAGACTTGACGGGCATTGACATTATGCCTTTTGCCGCCCACATGGCTGTTGTGCACTTAGCTTTGCAGGCTTTGGCAGCTGGACACGAAACAGAAAAGGTGCGTATAGCCGTCTGGGATTCTACGGAGTTGGAGCCTGGGCAAATTATTCCGGCTATTTCACGGGAGCTTAAAGTCGCTTATAAGCGTCCAACATTGGAATTGTTTTTTGAGGGAAAGCCGACAGCCGAAGAGGCTTACGTAGAGAAAGGAACAGTGACACTGGAAGGAATTGGTGGAGAACAGATACCGCTGGAAAAGGCAGACGTAGTCATAATGAACCCCCCATTCACAAGACAGCAAAGGATTCCTTCTGCTTACAAGGAAGTTTTAATAAAACGTTTTTCAAAAGGGACTCCATACATTCATGGACAAATGGGATATTATGGTTATTTTATAGTTCTTGCTGACCGATGGGCTATTAAAAGTTCGAGAATTTCTAACAGCACACTATCACATTGAGCATATAATTACTACATGGAAAAGAGCTGCCTTCAGTGAAAACGCGCAGTTTAGAGAGGTGCTTTTGGTTGCAAAAAAGGAGGCAAGTAAGATAAAAAATGCTATATGTACCATAACTGAGCTAAAAGTTTTGCCTCATGATTTGAATGAAGCGAGTAAGATGGCGGAAAAAATTATACAAGCGTCTAAAAATATAGGACACGGTGTAGTTTACGATGATAAGGATATGCAAGTTTCGTCATTTACTATGAATGAAATAAAAAACTCCGTTGATAACCTTTTCAAATTTTTGGCTTTTAGTGATAAGAAGTTAATTGATTTATGGCAATCAATAATAAAACGCTGTGGAAATAGACTTGCTGTTTTAGCAAAATATTTGAAAAATGGTGGACCATTGGAGGGAATAGCACTTGGGCAACTCTTAAAAGGTGGAGGAATAGGCTATTTTTACATTCATCGAACGCAAGAAAGGATATTGAAAAAAGAGGATGTATGGTTATTAAAAAGAATTCATAAAGATGGAATTGATGCAGAGCATAAGCTGCTTCGCATAGAAGTTCATATCCCTTGGAATGCGATACGAAGCGCGTTAAGGAGGTTCTCTGGTTTTAATACTTTTGATATTTCTAACAAACTAGACTACATAATTGTAAGCGACTTTCCTGAATCCAAAATCTTTTTTGAAAGCATAAGAAAAAAAATAAGCCCTAACACTTTAAGCAGATGGAACACTTACACTCATAGGCACTTAGGAAACTTATTTCTTGTTAACCACGCAGATGTTTCAGCGCCTGGCACATCAATTTTAGGTTATTACTCATCCGAAATGGCTTTAGTTCCACGTAGCATGTGGGTTATGAAGACTCCGGATATATCTGCAAAAATATTTACACTCTGGCTGAATAGTTCATTAAATATCTTACAGTTACTCTTGCTGCGAAGAGAAACTCGCGGAGCCTATTTATGGTTTGTCGCAAGTGATATCAAAAAGTTTTTAGTTCCTGAAATAAACAAGATGTCAGAATACGAAATAAGCAATTTATTACAAATTTTTGATAAACACTCTAACGTGCCATTCCCTTGTGTTTTGGAGCAGTTGAGGGGTAGGTTTTGGGCTAGAGTAGAAATAGACAAGGCTATCCTCAAAGTCCTAGGCTTCAACGAAACAGAAACCAACCAACTCTTAGACCAACTCTACCCAGCATTAGCCAAAGAAATAGAACAACTAAAAACCCTAATGCAAGGATAAAGATAGCGCAAAGACATTATACACTCATAATACGGACAATATCTTTATAAGAAAACATGTGCTATTAGTTCTTGATAACCCCTCGCGGCGTACCGTGAAGGCTCATCAGAGCCCGAGGAAAAGTACCCTCCAAAAGGGGGGGATTCCGGACTGGTCAAGGGGTGAAACGGGCTCCGCGAGCGGGATGAATCATTTTTATAAATTCTAAAATGTCAGGGTCTTTTTCATCCCAGCATTTTCTCTTTCTGAAAACCTTCGATAACTTATCTGCCCTTTCAATAGCCCTATCAGAGATGTGTCCCACCGCTATAGAAGAAACATTCAAAACTTTTTCCAAATACCTTCGCACCTTCCTCAAATACTTAACGTCATATTCCACATCAATCAAAACAACATCACCCCGCCTAACCAAAGGCAAAACAGAAAGCCATAATTCTGAAACTCTCTAGAGGGGAGGGGGTAGACACCTTACACCACCCACAGCAACCATTTTCCCTAACAAAAATATAGAGAGGAGCCTAACCAATTTTGTAGAGTCACGCCCTTAACAAAATTGACGTTTTAAATGCCTAAGCCATGCATAGGCCCAAAAAGCGCTAACACATTTTCACAGCCAGAATATCGTCCAGACACCGCTTTATGCGCCCGACATCTCGGGCGGTTGGGGGCCGCGGGCTGAGCTGGTCGGCCGAAGCCTTCCAGCGTACACCCCGGCTCCATCAAACCCGTCTTCTACGGGAGCCCTCGTCCCCTTTTGGCAA
>CALJDG010000025.1 GCA_938023865.1 uncultured archaeon
TTTTTCTGCTACTTTCTCGCTTTCTTTTGGGTCTGTGATTATTGTCATTATGGCTGTTATGTTTTTGGCTCCAGCCTTTTCAGCGTCTACGAGCGCCGTGTACTTTTTTATTATGCCATGCTGCTCCATTCGTTTTATCCTGTCATAGACTGTTGAATGGGCTATTCCTAGGCGTTTGCCAATAGTAGTATAGGTTTGTCTAGCGTCCTCTTGTAGCATTTCCAATATTTTTATGTCCGTTGAGTCGAGGCTTAACATGTTGTTTTTGATGCGCAAACCCAGCCCCACTGAGCGCTTCCTATTTAGAGTATGTTAAGGTTAATATATCGTTTATTGTCGGAAAATTGTGGAAAATTCCAGCTAAAATCGGAAAGTATTCAATTAAATAGGCATCGGAAACAGCAACAAAGTATTCGCTAGTAACCCGTATAATTGTCTCTTATTTTTAAGAGATATGCTCCATCCCTCCTTTAGGCCTTTTCGGAAAATTGTCTAAAAAACCAAGTTTAATCAACAACTTTTCAATTTTCTATTTTAAAATCTACATTTTTGCAGATAAACTGATAAATAAGTTTAAATCTGTGGGATAGAATATTCTTCTAGAAAATTCTAACAGGTTTGTGTCCAAAGATGAAAACATCAAGGATTTGGGAAATTCTGAAAAAGTTTAAGGAAACTTGCCGGTTCCGGGGCTGGAAAACTTCAGAAAATGAAGATTGGGTTGAAGCTGACCTTAAATATCACAATTTCCTTTTAACTCGGAACATTCACCCATCGTCTTTCCTTAGCATTGCCCAAAACAGAAAGTGTGTTGTCCGGGAGGGTCTATCCTACCGGGTTGTTGAAGCTGCCTATATGGCTTGGGTTTTCTCCGAAACACCATCTGAAAGCCTCTTAAACCTTTTTCTTAAGAATCCTAACTTTTCAAAAAAGGTCGCCCTCTACGATTTGAGTCCCTTCACTGAGGGACGAAACACTTGTATCAAATTAAATTTTACAGACAGCACAGTTTTCCAAGAGTTTGAAAGCTTTCTCGAAAAAGAGTTCGGAATAAAAATTGAACAATACGCAAACCCCAAGCAAAGCCTTGAAGATTGCACGCTGGCAGGGACAGCTTAAATTCTCCACTGGATAATCAAAGATTTGATAAGCAAAATGCGCATATGCTTTAGTTGTGATTGGCATGTCTACAGAGGCTGAGGAGGTTAAAAAGCTCTTAGCCTTCAAAAAAAGGCTTGAAAAGAGAGTTGAGAAGCTTGAATCAGAACTTAAAGAGCTAAAATCAATATTGGAAGCCGTAAACTCCGTTGTTTTGGCTAAGGGGTTTAAACGGGCTGAGATTGTTAAACCCTCGACGTTAACACCGCCAGCTGAGACGGTGCCAACAAAGGAAGAAGCCATATTCCAGCAACCCGAGTTTAAAGAGATTATACCCCTAAAAACTTCTTCCGGCGAGCTCCTCGCAAAACTCTACGTAGGTGAAAACTTCTTAAAAATAGTCTTAGCTGAAGACAAATACTTCAATGTCAATACGCCGCCGTTTCACCAGTTTTTGGTCGAAAGGGTTTTAACAAAAATGCAGCAAAAAGATGGCGAACTGGCGAAAGCTGGAAAACTTAAGCCCGAAGAGATTTTTTCTTACAGTATTATTAAGGAGGGCGACATTATCCGCGAGATTCACATCAAAAATTTTGATGCTGAACGCTTAAAAGAACTTAAGTCTAGCGTCAAGTGGACTTTGGAGAAAATGTACGAAAAAATGGGTGGTCAAGACTAAACCAGATCGCTTAAGGCCATTTTCTGTCAAAATATATGTTTTTGCCCTTTGCCGAGAGCGGTACGCCCATTGCAACCGTTGCCTCGGGCATTAAGTTCAGCTTTAGCGCCGCCGTGCCTATACGGTACATAATGCGGTTATCAATGTTTAAAAGACTCGCAATTTTAACGGCTGAGCCAAGGGCTATTCCAAGATCCAAAGCCTTAAAGAGGCATGTTGGGCCAGTAAAGTCCTGTCCCACCCGTTTTTGGGCTTCTTCAAATTCACTACAGTTTTTGTAGCCACATGCTCCACAGTTAATTCCTATACTTTTGCTCCCTCTAACCCCTACTAGGACAACAGCTTCGGAGTCCCTAACGTTTTTCGCGTCGCGTCTAAATCCGTCTATTTTTCGCTGCTCAGCTATTTCCTCCATTTTTTCGGCTATGGCATCCTTTTCCTCACCATAAACAATTAGGGTTAGGATGTCGTCTACCCCAGCTGTTTTTGGGGCTGTTCTCGCCGTAGCTAGCATAAGCTTTGCAACTTCTAGGATGGCCTCTTTCTCGCCATCACCACTTTCAATTTTTGGGCTCATCCACTTCACCACATGCCAGCGCAACTAAAATTTAAGCGTAAACGCTAAAGGGTTTTCCGGCTAAAAGCCTAAAGGCCTGAAGGCTTTCTTTAAAAGGTCGGTTATGGCTTCCAACTGTCCAGAGTATAAGCCTATAGTAAACAAGGATACGCCTAAAAGAAGTAGGAGAGCACCTATAACCCTGCGTTCATGCAAGTCCATGTCTTTTCACTCCAAATATTTTTTGAGGCGGTCTTCAACCTGATTTTTTGGGACAAAGCCAACTATCCTGTCAACTTCCTCGCCGGCCTTAATAATTATAAGGGTCGGTATGCTGAAAACTTGAAAGCGTTCGGCTGTTGCCGGGTTTTCGTCCACATTAAGCTTTCCAATAAGAACTTTTCCAGCATAGTCCTTTGCCAACTCCTCTATAACTGGAGCCATCATTCTGCATGGCATACACCAGTCCGCGAAGAAATCAACCAATACGAGCGAATTTTTGCTTATAACTTCCTTAAAATTTGAATCTGTAACATGAATTACCTGTCCGCTCAAACTCTTCTTCCCCTTCTCAAACTTTTTCATTAATTTACGCAGTTTCTCTTCTTTAATATGTTTAAGTTCACTGTCTTCTTCAGATATAAACACTTCGTGCCTTCCCAACATATCAACCTCATTTTTCATCGATTTTAAGGCTTTCCAGAAGCGTCTTAAACCTTCTATAGGCTTCCTTCGGATCGTTAATCTCCATGGCTGCTCTCTCAAAGGGGCAAATATCTTTCCATGAAGAATCTAATATCTTTTCTACAAGTATACCCCACTCCGTATCTACCCCGTATTTTTCAAGAATTCGCTTAGCTTCAATGCTCATTGTCGGAGCGTAAACGGCGCTAACCTTAGCGGAAATACACAGCAACGCGGCAGCCTTCCCAACGATTTTATCTGCAACCGATGCATCTTTCATACAATCCCCCAGCGTATCTAAAGCCTCTAACAAGCTGGAAATTCCACGGGCTTTGCTTTCAAAAAGCAATTTAAAGCCCTTTACCACAACAATCGTCGAGCCCTTTTCATGAAGCCTCCTTTTGGCTTTTTCAAGGTCCCCACTCATTTCTGTCCCATTTCCAGAAGCGCTTTAACAAGGTTCCTCCTAGACCATTCTCCTTTGCTTATAACTTCCATTTGAACAACTTTCTTAGGAACTTTTGAGAAAAGTTTCTCCACAATCTGCTCGATGCTGAGCCCCATACAATGGAGGGCCTCAACATTACTTTTTAAATCCAAAATGTTTTCTAAAACCTTGGCAAGATCATTTTTGCGCCAAACACCGTGTCCTCCATAAGCTTTCTCAAAACTTAAATTCAGCACCATTTTAAGCGAATTCACAGTTTCAGCCAGGTTTTCGTCTCGCATTATAATAACCGGACTAGGATTCGTCACCAAATCTCCAATAAACAGATAGTCTTCAATTAAGAGGGAAACACCGTCAAAACTATGCCCTGGAGTTTCAAAAGTTTTAACTGCTAAGCCACTAAACTCAATAACCTCTTTAAGGGGCTTAGCTTTTACCGGTTTAGGCTGACCCCAAACCACTTGCCTATATGCTGGGACCTCCGGAGGGTTCGCTAATATCTCCATCGACTTTTGCGAAGCAAAAACTTCAGCGCCAAACCTTTCTCTAAAAAGGTAGGCTCCACCACAATGGTCCTCATGATAATGGGTCAATAGAACAGCTTCAATATTTATATTCATGTCTTTCATGAATTTTGCGGATTCTTCTGCTGTATGCGGGCAACCGGTGTCTATGACTAACCCCTTATAGTAGTAGAAGGTTGTCCAATAATATGGCTCCCCGTCATATTCTTTGCCGACGCTAACAGCCATGAAATCTTTGGCGATCCGCTCCCACTTAAGCATGTTTAAACACTAAAATAAGATCACAAGAATCAAAATTTATTCGTTTTCAGCTCTAAACAATTCGGTCTTCATGTGTCCTCATTGGAATTCCTTCAAGTTTCTTGTTCCCAACGCATTGTGTGGTGGTCGCTTAGATGCCGTCAAGAACGCATGAAAAAAGGGTATTAACGGAAGCTCCGCCATAATTCGTATATCCCATAGTTATTCCTACCCACGTTTAGTGCCTTCTTTGCTAACCTCGCCATTTTTACGCCCATGGCCAGAAATGGTCTCAATACCCATGAAGGTTTTCAACTTCTCTAATTTCAAGTGTTAAGGCTTCCTTTTCCGTGCCCACTTTGTAGTTCCTTCACCTTCGCCCTTTCAAGCATCCCTATTACTGGTAGGGCGATTATTAAGCCTATTATTCCGCCTACCAAGTGCCACACACCCCAAAATGTCAGCGACCACTCTAAGGATTTTCCCATGAAAACCGTCCCGATCACTGAGCCTGCAAAGTAAGCAGATATTATTGTTGTAACGGATGCTACAACCAGATTAAAGGGTTTAAGTTTAATTTCATGTTTGCAGAACGTCATTAAGGTGTCGAAAAGAATGGCTGAGGCTAGAAAACCCACCATTTGTGTTGACGCTGGTCTCATCGCCAGCACTATTATGGCGCCTATTACGCCGACCATTGAGGCTACTCCAGTTCTGCATGAAGCCCATGTAGCCAAAAGCAAAGTAAAATAGACGGAGAAGTCACAAAATATGGGCAAATGAAACAGCGTAAATCCCAAGGGGCCAATGGTTAAGTTTAATGCTGCCCATATAGCTGAGAAGATGGCTATTATTGCTACGTCAGCTGGTTTGAAGCGCATTTTTTTATCGGATTGTAATACCTTTTTTTAGAAAAGTAATACCAATCTGCATAAAAACTTTATGGTTAAAGAACACCAAAATAAAAATGTGGTTTCCATGGTGAAAGCAGAAAAAGTAGTGCGGGTGAGCGTAACCTTTCCGCCAGATTTACTGAAAGATTTTGACGAAGTTATCCGGAAAATAGGGTACGAAAACCGTTCTAAGGCCGTTCAAGACGCTATTAGGCTTTTTGTTTCTGAACGTAAGTGGCTTCAAGAGGAGAAGGGTCTCCAAGCTGGAGTTTTAATGCTTCTCTACGACCATGAAGTTAGGGGGCTGGAGGACACATTAACAGATGTGCAGCACCGGTACGCCAGCGTAATCTCGTCGACAATGCATATCCACCTAACAGAACGAGACTGTTTGGAGGCTGTAGCAGTGAAGGGGGATGCTACGGAAATTCATCGGCTAAGCAACGAACTGTCTTCAAAACGGGGCGTTAAACTCCTCAAAACAATGATTATTTCGTTTTGAAAGGCTTTTAACGCGTTATTTCGAACATTTTTTCAAGGGCTTTTCTTGCTTTGCTTGCTATTGGCTCTGGAACAGTGACCACATGCCTCTCTTCTTTAAGGGCCATGTAAATCCTCTCAAGAGTATTCAGCTTCATATTGGGGCAGATGGCACCCTCGTAAGCCAGAACAAAACGTTTACTTGGATTATCCCTCTTCAAACGGTGCAGAAGACCCTCCTCAGTCGCCACAATAAAAGTTTCAGCGTTGTTTTCCCTTGCGTATCGGCACATCTGGGACGTGCTCCCAATGAAGTCGGCTATTTTTCGCATTTCAGCCGTGCACTCCGGGTGAACCATAACAACCGCATCTTGAAAATCAGCCTTTAAAACCTGCACTTCTTCCGGTTGGAAGAGAAGATGGGTTGGGCAAAAGCCTCGTTCTGGAATAGGAATAATTGTCTTCCCAGTTTTTTCTTGGACGTATTCCGCTAAGTTATGGTCTGGTCCAAAAAGAACTGTTTCAGCGTCCAAGGCGTTTATCACTTCAACAGCGTTGGCTGAAGTGCAGCAAACATCGCAATAAGCCTTTGCAGAAGCCAAAGTGTTAACATACAAAACCAGCGGCACAAGAGGGTAAAGCACACGCCACCTCTTAATCTCATCAACCGTCAACATCTGAGCCATAGGACAACGGGCACCAGCAGAAGGCAGCAAAACCTTTTTGTCCGAGTTAAGAATAGCTGCGGATTCAGCCATAAAATCTACAGCTGCAAAAACAATTATTTCCGCTTCCTTCTCCTCCATAGCTTTTCCGCTGAGCTCTATGCTGTCGCCGACATAATCTGCAATATCTTGAACTTCTGGCCTCTGATAATTATGAGCCAAAATAATGGCTTTCTTCTCTTTCTTTAAACGTAATATTTTTTCGGCAAGAGCCATTTCCAACTTCGCCTTTAAGCATCTTCAAAAGTGCATTGTAAGATATATGCCTTTACGCCCGACCACATCGTTTGTTATACAAACAATGGCAATCATTAAAATACCGCCGAAACTCACTTACTCCTTGGAAATGGAGAAACCCAGATTGTTTCACAACCACAGTCATTGGTTTGGAGGATGCAGCCTCAAAAGAAGTTAAAAACTTGATACGGGCAAAAGCAGAACAAGACGTTGGCAGAATAGCCTTCCAAGGAAGCATAGAAGACATCTACATCCTAAACCTAAAGACTTCAGCAATTCATAAGGTCTTTATCGAACTCTGCAAATCAACCTTTAACGAATTAAACGACATTAAAAGGCTTGTAAAGAGTTTAGACTATACTTGGATATTGGACGCGCATCAGACCTTCGTAATAAGAAGCGAAAGAATCGGCGTGCACAACTTCACAAGCATGGACGTCTCCCGCGAAGCTGGACAGGCAGTAATTGATTCTTATAACAACGCAACGGGCAAGAGGCTAAAAGTGAACTTGGACGAGCCGGATGTTGAAATATATTGCCTAGTATGAAACAGCGACTTCATTATGGGAATAAACACCACAGGAGCCTCTCTCCATAAGCGTGGCTACCGCGTATACAGCCATACAGCATCCCTAAAACCAACAATAGCCTCAGCCATGCTCCAAATTGGTGATTGGAAGCCAACTAGATCCCTTATTGACCCCATGTGTGGAGGTGCAACTATCCCTATTGAAGCCGCATTAGAGGCTAGTGACATCCTGCCGAATCATTTGCGGAAAGACTTCGCCTTCCTTAAACTTAAAATCTGTAACCAGGAAGACTTCGAAAGGATGAGGGCTGAAACGCTAGCCCAAAGGAAGGAGAAGGGCTCACACGCAATTTATGCCATGGAAAAATTCTCCAAACACATGCAGGGCGAAATTGAAAACGCCAAAAAAGCTGGGGTATACGAGGCGATAAAATTCGAAATTGAAAGACGCAACAATCCCTCAAGAATATCCAGAAGCAAAATTCGACTTAATAGTTGTCAACCCGCCATATGGGTTGAGGGCAAACCCAAAAAAAGGCGTAAGAACTATACGAAAGCTTCCTAAAAGCGTTGAAAACAAAGTTTCTGGAAGCAACCCTTGTTATAATAACTGCTGTCTCAAAAAGATTTAATGAAGCCGCCGAAAACGTCGGAATCACCATCATTGAATACCGCAAAATATGGCACGGCGAACTTCCAGCAAGCATATTTACCTGCAAAATCTAAGCGGGCAGGAATAGGATAGTGCGGCGGGCCGGATTTGAACCGGCGAACCCCTACGGGAGAGGATGGCTCATAGGGGATCAGCCTCAGCCTCACTAAACACCGACCTTGAGTCCTCCGCCTTTGACCTGGCTTGGCTACCGCCGCCCACTTTTCAAAGAAAGGCTCATGAAATTTAAGCTTACCGACAGTTCTTGAAATTAGTAGACTAAGAGGTTTTATTAAGTTGAGAAAGGTAAATAAATGTTGGTTTCTGGTTGGCAGTCTTGAAAAAAGATTTTTTAACAAAAAAGTTTATTAGTGAGCTGTGCAGTTTTACGTGTTTAGCTTCAATATATTGGAGACTTTTTAAAACTGGATGATCCAAAAGCGGAGGAAATTAAAAGTTTGAGAAATACCGCACCACGTTCATTCCATTGCTGTTATTTAAAGTGGAAATTGCGGGGTTTGATTTATGATGGCTAAGCCTTCAAAAGAGGATGTGAACACGCTTTTAAAGGCCTTCTTTAAAGAGAAGGGGTTGGTCCGCCAACACTTAGACTCCTTCAACGAATTCATAGACCACGGCTTACAAGAGGTTATAGACGAAGTTGGAGAAATCCCAATAGAGGTTCCGGAATGCCCTTACACCGTTAAGCTTGGACAAATCTGGATAATTGATCCACAGACGAGGATTAGTGGTCCATATGTGACTGAGGTTGATGGTACAAAACATGAAATTTATCCGATTGAGGCTAGACTTCGCAACCTAACCTACATGGCGCCCATTGCTCTTGAAATGACGCCTGTTGTGAATGGCAGAGAACAAGACACAGAACTTGTTTTTATTGGCAACATCCCTATAATGTTAAAGTCTAAGCTATGCTTCTTGTCTCAGCTTTCCCGCGAGGAACTAATATCCGTTGGTGAAGATCCAGACGACCCTGGGGGATACTTCATCGTTAACGGCTCTGAACGTGTTATTGTGGCTATGGAGGATTTAGCTCCAAATCGCATTATTGTTGACACAGACGAGAAAGGCACAGCTCCCGTTTATCAGGCTAAGCTTTTCTCCACAACCGTCGGCTTTAGAGCGAGAATAGAGTTAAAAATGAAGTCCGATGGCGCCTTGTACGTCACGATGCCTGGGGTTCCAACAGAGGTCCCCTTTGTTATCGTTATGCGAGCCTTGGGACTTGAATCTGACAAGGAAATTGCCGAGGCTGTTTCCGTCGATGAGGAGGTTCAAAGCGAGCTTGAACCATCTTTTGAGAAGGCTGTTGGTGTAGACACTATTAGAGATGCAATATTGTTTATTGGAAACCGTGTAGCCCACGGACAGGTTGAGGAATATAGGATCCAGAAGGCTGAAACAGCCATAGACAAAAACTTCCTACCCCATCTTGGAAGGACAAGTCAAAGTCGCCGAGAAAAAGCCATATTCTTAGGTGAGATGGCATGCAGAGTCATTGAGTTGAAACTTGGAAGGCGTAAACCAGACGACAAAGACCATTTTAAGAATAAGCGTTTAAGGCTTGCTGGACCGCTGCTCGCAGACCTATTCCGTGTAGCCTTCAGAAATCTTGTAAGAGACATAAAATACCAGCTTGAAAGAATAGGCGTTAAAGGGCCAATAATAACTGTTTCAGCTGCTGTTCGCCCCGGAATTATAACTGAAAGGCTTCAACACGCGCTTGCCACAGGAAACTGGGGAAGGGGACGCGTTGGTGTAACACAACTCCTTGATAGGACAAATTATCTTTCAACCCTAAGCCACCTCAGGCGGCTTCAGTCTCCGCTTAGCAGAAGTCAGCCAAACTTTGAGGCTAGGGACTTACATTCAACCCATTGGGGACGCCTGTGCCCAAACGAAACCCCTGAAGGCTCGAACTGTGGCTTGGTTAAGAACCTTGCATTATCAGCCTCCATATCTGTTGGAGTAAACTCCGAAAAGATTAAGCAGATACTATTCAGCATGGGCGTCACACCCGTCTATGAAGCAAATGAAACACTGAAGCGTTATAGCGCAAAGGTCTTCGTAGATGGAACGATTATTGGTTATTGTGCTACTCCAGAAAAGTTGGTTCAAGAGTTTAGGCAACGCCGACGTATGGGAGAAATCTCAACCGAAGTTAACGTTGCATACTTCCCCAAAGAATACGGTGAAAAAGAAGAAATATACGTTAACTGCGACGAGGGAAGAGCCAGAAGGCCACTGATAATAGTTGAAAATGGCGTTCCGAGGCTTCAGCGAGAACATATAGAAAGGATTGCAAGCGGCGACTGGTCTTGGGAGGACCTCGTCAAAAACGGCATAATTGAATATTTAGATGCTGAGGAGGAGGAAAACGCCTACGTCGCAATAAGTGCTGAGGAAATAACTCCCCAGCACACCCACATGGAAATTACAACTCACACCATTCTAGGAATTTGTGCTTCAACAATACCTTATGCGGAACACAATCAGTCACCACGTAACTCTTATCAAGCGGCTATGGCAAAGCAGGCCCTTGGCGTCTTCGCCACAAACTTTCCATTACGTGTGGATTCGAGATCCCATGTACTACATTATCCCCAGACACCTCTGGTTGAAACAGCCTTAATGGAGATTATGGGCTATAAGCTCCGCCCATCTGGACAGAACTGTATAGTGGCGGTTCTATCCTATGAAGGCTACAACATGGAGGACGCCCTAATATTCAACAAAGCTTCAATTGAAAGAGCTTTGGGACGTTCAACTTTCTATCGGATTTATGAAGCTGAATGTCGCCAGTACATGGGCGGGCTAAAAGACAAATTTGTCGTTCCAGAACCAGGAACAAGGGGGTTTAGAGGCGAACAATATTATAGGCTTTTAGAACCAGATGGCATAATAAGCCTAGAAGCTCAAGTCGCAGGCGGAGACGTACTGATAGGAAGAACAAGCCCGCCAAGATTCCTCGAAGAATACAAAGAGTTCGAGGTTAAAGGTCCATCAATGCGGGACACATCTGTGGACATGCGTCCGTCAGAAACGGGAATCGTTGACGCCGTATTCATAACGGAATCTGGCGAGGGAAGCAGACTTGTAAAGGTTAGAGTTAGAGACCAAAGAATCCCAGAACTTGGCGACAAGTTTGCGTCCCGTCATGGACAGAAGGGCGTTATTGGAATTATTGTGCCCCAGGAGGATATGCCCTTCACAGAGGACGGTACAGTCCCAGACATTATAATCAATCCTCACGCTATTCCTTCAAGGATGACTATTGGACAGTTCATCGAGTCCATAGCTGGCAAAGTTGCCGCCATGAGAGGCAAACCCGTCGACGGAACACCTTTCTCAAACGAGAAGGCTGAAGACCTAAGAAAAGCCCTAATAAAGCTTGGCTTCAGCCACACTGGAAGAGAAGTCTTTTACAACGGTGTGACGGGTGAAAAGTTTGTGGCAGATGTTTTCGTAGGCATAGTTTACTATCAAAAGCTCCATCACATGGTTGCAGACAAAATCCACGCAAGAGCAAGAGGACAAGTGCAAATGTTAACGAGGCAGCCCACGGAAGGAAGAGCGCGAGGAGGTGGACTGCGCTTCGGCGAAATGGAAAGAGACTGCCTGATTGGGCACGGAGCTGCCATGCTCTTACGCGACAGGCTTTTGGAGGAGTCCGACAAATATACGCTCTACGTCTGTGAGAACTGCGGTTACATAGCTTACTACGATCTAAAACAGAGGAAATACGTCTGCAGAATATGTGAGGACAAGGCGAAAATCTCACCAGTAATAGTCTCCTACGCTTTTAAGCTCCTCCTCCAAGAATTGATGAGCCTTTGTGTGGCGCCAAAGTTAAAGCTTAAGGAGAGGGCTTGAAATGGCTATTGAAGAAGTGGCTCATAAGGTCGTTGATGAAATCCGTTTCGGCTTGTTCTCGCCTCAAGAAATACGTAAACTTTCTGTGGTTGAGATTCAGACGCCTGACACTTATGATGAGGACGGTGCGCCGATAACTGCTGGGCTGATGGATGGAAGGCTTGGCACTCTCGAGCCGAGACAGCGGTGCAAAACTTGTGGCAACACAGCTATACGCTGCCCGGGACACTTCGGCCACATAGAATTAGCGGTTCCAATAATCCACATAGAATTTGCAAAAATAATATACGACCTTCTGAGGGTTACGTGTCGAAACTGTGGGCGAATCCTGCTTCCAGAAGACGCCGTTAAAAAGTTGAGAGTTCGAATCGATAAAATTCGCCATCTATTAGGAACAGTTCCAGATGAAATATTTAAGCGAATAACCCAAGAGATAAGAGCCAAAAATTGCCCCTACTGTAACGCTTCTCAATATAAAATATCTTTTGAAAAGCCCACAAAGTTCAGCGAGGAAATCCCTGGAAGCGGTTCTCAACTCTTAACTCCCAGTATGGTTAGGGAGAGGCTCGAGCGAATATCAAACGAAGATTTAGAGCTTTTAGGTTTTGACCCGAAAACAGCCCGTCCAGAATGGATGATTCTTCAAGTCTTGCCAGTTCCACCAGTTTATGTCCGTCCATCGATAACTTTGGAGTCTGGCATACGCTCCGAAGATGACTTGACTCACAAGCTTGTGGACATAATCCGCATAAACCAGCGCTTGAAGGAAAACATGGAGGCGGGCGCCCCAACCCTTATTATTCAAGACTTGTCGGAGCTTCTCCAATACCATGTTACCACATACTTCAACAACGAGGCTTCGGGCATTCCACCGGCAAGACACCGCTCAGGAAGAGCTCTTAAAACGCTTTCTCAGAGGCTTAAGGGCAAAGAGGGAAGGTTTAGGAGTAATCTCTCTGGGAAGCGTGTCGACTTCTCGGCACGTACAGTAATTTCTCCAGATCCAAACCTCGACATAAACGAGGTCGGCGTTCCTCTGGAGGTTGCCATGAGGCTTTCAGTTCCTGAAAAGGTGACGGCCTGGAATATCGAGGAAATGCGAAAACTTGTCGTAAACGGCCCCTTCATATATCCTGGCGCCCTATACATTATCCGTCCTGACGGCAAAAGGATTAGGCTTGAGTTTGTTACAGATAGGGAGAAGATTGCCGAGTCCTTAGAGCTGGGCTTCATTGTTGAGCGCCATCTAAAAAATGGTGACATAGCCATTTTCAACCGTCAACCATCCCTCCATAGAATGTCTATCATGGCACATTACGTGCGAGTCTTACCCTACAAAACTTTCCGCCTACACCTATGTGTCTGTCCACCGTACAACGCAGACTTCGACGGCGACGAAATGAACCTCCACATACCACAAAGCGAGGAAGCCCAAACGGAAGCTCGCCTTCTGATGCAGGTCCAGGATCAAATTCTATCTCCACGCTTCGGCGGTCCAATAATTGGGGCTATCAGAGATTTTATTACAGCTGCTTATCTCTTCACAAGGAAATCAAACTATCTAACCAAAGACGAGGTGAGCAGGCTTCTAATTGCTGCTGGTTATGGGGGGTCTATTCCGGAACCAGAAGTCAAAGAGCCTCAGCCAATGTGGAGCGGCAAACAAATCTTCAGCCTCTTCTTGCCGAAGGATTTGAACTATGTTTTGAAAGCGAATACCTGCCGTGGATGTGCTAAATGCTTCAAAGAGGAATGCCCCTACGATGCCTACGTGGTTATCAAGAACGGTCAGCTTATATGCGGTGTTATTGATAGAAAGGCTGTAGGCGCCGAGCAATCCGAAAGCCTCCTCCACAGAATAATCAAGGACTACGGAACGGCTGCTGGACGCGAATTTATAAACAAAGTCACGAGGCTCTTGAAGCTTTTTATAACAATGCGGGGCTTCTCCTACTCCTACGACGAGCTTGTACTTTCACCGCAGGCGGAAACGAAAATAAAGAGAATAATGGAGAGGGTTGAAAAAAGAATTGAGGAGCTTATAAAAAGTTACCGCGATGGCACATTGCCTAGACTTCCCGGCCAAACCCTTGAGGACTCATTCGAAATCTATGTCATGAACGAGCTGGCAAAAGCCAGAGACGAGTCTGGAAAAATTGCCGACGAGGACTTTGACCTTGAAAATTCCGGCATTGTAATGACCAGGACAGGTGCTAGGGGCTCAAGTCTAAACATCGGACAGATGAGCGCTTGTGTTGGACAGCAAGCAGTTCGTGGAAAACGTATAATGCGTGGATATTTGGGGAGAACCTTGCCTCACTTTAAGTTCGGCGACCCATCTCCAAAGGCAAGGGGCTTCGTTTACTCCTCATATCAGAGAGGATTGGATGCCATAGAATTCTTCTTCCATGCTATGGGTGGACGTGAAGGGCTTGTGGACACGGCTGTCAGAACGCAGCAAAGCGGTTACATGCAGAGACGCCTAATCAATGCTTTGGAGCATTTACGCCTTGAGTACGACGGCACGGTTAGAAACTCCACCGGCGACATAATCCAATTCAAGTACGGCGAGGACGGTGTTGACCCAGCAAAAAGTGACCATGGAAAGGCTGTAAACGTTAGCCGCCTTGTTGAACAGATAAGAATAGGCATGGAAAAGGGTAAACCAGCCCCCCCAGAATACATCAAGAGGAGGCTTAAAGCTGTTGAAGATCAGCTTACTCCCTTATTGATAAATGAGCTAAAGCAAAGCCTAACAGAGGCGAGGCTAAACAATGATGGCGTTGACAAAGCCATAGAGCTAACAGTCGAGCATTACAAGCATGCATTAATGGAGCCTGGTGAGGCCGTAGGCACAGTCTCAGCTCAGTCTATAGGCGAGCCTGGCACACAAATGACCCTCAGAACATTCCACTACGCCGGTGTCAGAGAACAGAACGTAACTTTGGGCTTACCGCGACTCATAGAAATTGTTGATGCCAGAAGGAATCCATCAACGCCTGTTATGGTCATCTATTTAGATGAGAAGCATAGAAAGACTAAAGAGGCGGCTGTGAAAATAGCCAGAAACATACTCTACACGACTGTCGAAAATGTTGCTCAAGCCATATACCAAGATCCTGTGCGCGGGGAGGTCATTGTCGAACTAAATAAAGCCATGATGGAGGATAGGGGCGTAACAATACAGGAGCTTAAGGAAAAACTGAAGCTCGCCAACTGTACAGCGAAGATAACAGGAAACCGCATCCACGTTAAGCCCAAAAAACCAGAGGCTCTAAAAAGGCTTTTAGATAAAGTTTCTGCATCCCAAATTAAGGGTGTCCAAGGTATAAAGCGTGTCCTTGTAACAGAAGAACATGGCGAGTGGGTTATAAGAACGGACGGGTCAAACCTTCAGAAAGTTTTGGAAGTTTATGGCGTTGACACCACGAGAACAACGACGAACAACGTCCATGAAATAGCCAAAACCTTGGGAATAGAGGCTGCCAGAAACGTCTTAATACATGAAGCTAAAAGCGTTTTAGAGGAGCAAGGCTTAGACGTTGACATCCGACACGTCATGCTTGTGGCAGACATGATGACTGCGGCCGGTGAGGTGCAGCAAATCGGCAGGCATGGTGTTAGCGGCAAAAAGGCAAGCGTCTTGGCGAGGGCAGCCTTCGAAATAACCGTTCCAAACATTGTTGAGGCTGCTATAAGGGGAGAAAGTGACCCGTTGGAAGGCGTTACTGAAAACGTTATAGTTGGACAGTCTATACCTGTTGGCACTGGACTAGTAGAGTTATTTATGTCCACTTCCGAGCTTAAGAGGGAGAGCAAATGATAGACGTTGACAAAGCAATCTCAACAGCTGTGAAAACTGGTAAGGTATCCTTCGGCTCCAACTCAGCAATTCAAAGTGCGAAAACCGGAAAAGCAAAGGTTATTATTGTAGCTTCGAATTGCCCGGCTGAAATCCGAAGCGATTTAGAATATTACTGCAAGCTCTCGAACGTTCCACTAGTTGTATATAAAGGTTCGTCAACGGATTTAGCCGCTGTCTGTGGAAAACCCTTCCTCGTCTCAGCGTTAACTATAAGAGAGCCTGGCGATTCAGAAATTCTTAGATTAGTAAAGCCAATGGAAGCCGAGGAGTCTGAAGGAGGAAGCGAATGAGTAGCGGCATAAAATTCACTAGCACAGAAATGAAGTATATAGCCCTCTTCGAAAGCATAAGCGGAGCTAACGCCAAAGACTGCATAGTTGACGAGGAACAAGGACGCGTAATAATGGTTGTTAAAGAAGGCGACATTGGAGCAGCCATAGGTAAAGGCGGAAGAAACATAAGGCTTCTTGAGCGAATGACAGGCAAAAAACACGAGATAATAGAGTATTCTCAGGACCCGGTCCAGTTCATTAAAAACGCCTTAAAACCAGCCAATGTGCAAGAGGTTAGGATAACTGAGAGACCGGACGGCAGAACAATAGCCGTTGTGGCTGTTCATCCAAGGGACAAGGGTGTAGCCATAGGGAAGAATGGAAGGAATGCTGAACGCCTTCGCATGCTGGTGAAACGTTACTTCCAGATACAAAACGTCAGCATAGTCTAAAATGCGCCAAAAACGGGAAAGGAAAGGGCGAAACAAACATGAAGAAAAATTTAGTCACAATCATTATTCACATGCTACTTTTAGCGTTCACCTTCATAAACCGTGTTTATGCGGCAGAAGAATCCCCAATAAGCCAGTTTTTAGGCAGCCCCCTTCTGGTCTTAACAGCAATAATCGTCATTGACATAATAGCCTATTTTTACAGAAAAATAAGAAAATAAATCGCAGTTTAAACTATTTTGTTAAACTTTGAGTCGGTCAATACTTTTATACAAGTAGATTTGACTTAAACGACGGTGGTCGCATGTTTTGGGATAAAAATGTACGCTATTTTAATGAGCCGGGACCGAAGAACACAGCAGCCTTGATTGAGGGTGTTAAGGAAAGGATAAAGGGTTCGGAAATTGGGCATGTTGTTGTCGCCTCTGAAAGTGGCGCCACCGCGCTAAGGGTTGCAGAGGCATTTAAGGGAATTCAAAGTTAAAGTTGTGTGTGTAAGCGCCTATGCCGGGATTAGGCTTGCATATCCAGAGAGCGGGAAATGGCCGGGCATAAGAGGCCAAATTAGAAAGAAATTGGAAAATTTAGGCGTCAAAATCATTGAGGAAACACCATACATTTTCAAAGGAGTAACCTTTGACGCGCAGTTTTTGGGAAGAGCAGCTCCCTCATGGGCAATCCATGAATTTTTAGGTAGAACTATGGGTTATGGGTTTAAAACAGCACTGGAAGTAACCTTGATTGCGGTTGAAGCAGGCGCAATTCCTGTTGGGAAAGAAGTTATAGCTATAGCTGGAACAGGTTGGCTTGGTGGTGGAGCCGACTGTGCTTTGGTTGTTAAGCCTTCAACGGTTATCGGAGTGACAGATGTCGAAAAGGGCTTGGAAGTTCGGGAAATAATAGCCATTCCAAGAACCAAGTTCAGCCAAAAACTAATTGATAAGCTTAGGAAGGAGAAGGAAACAGTTTAGCCCACCTACTTGGATAGGATTAGGTCTATGAGTGCTTTTTGGTCTACTTCTGCGCGTGTTCGCCAGTCCAAATACAACTGTTCATTTTCGTCTCGAGTTAAATAGCCATAACGTATGTAACGGTCTATGTTTAAGCCCACCTTCCAGCCGGGCAGCTTCTCGCGTAAAAGTTCTTCCACCTCTTTTCTAGGCGCTTTTCCCTTTTTCGAGATTATGTAAGCTATTGTTATGGCTAGTCCCGCCAAGTCGTCTATTCTCCATCCAACCATTTTAGCCTCTTTAGGCGTTAAATCGCCCCTTAGGGTTATGTAAAACCTCGCCTTGTCCAACTCTTCCAGCGTTGGTTTTTCAGAGGCTGGCTTCTCCTCTTCAAAAACCATTTTAACCTGCAAGTCCAGCGGCTTCAAATGCTCATCCAATATGCTTAGAACTTTCGGGTAGTCTGAGCCCAAAGCCTTTCGGAGCTCCCAGCCTTTCACTCCGGGCTTTTTGTGCCGGCGGTAAAAGAGCATGTGGACGGCACGTTTCATCTTGCTGGCGTAAACGGCTTTCCTTTTACTCAATTTTGCGCTCCTCCTCTCAATTTTTCCCACTCTTCAACAGTTATAGCTATGGGTATCGAAACCAGCTGTTTTTTGGCTATGCGCCTCTGCTGCCTATCGAAAGGCTTGATGAAAATTTCCTCCTCCAACGGGTGGACTTCAAGGGTTGCATAACCATAAGTTACAAGAAAACTCGTCATGAAAGCTCTGTGGCTGGTCTCTTCATAGGTTTCTGCGCCGACAAAATCCCAGTATCCGATTCTGCCATTTTCGCCCTTCTCCTCAACCAGCCTTTTCAACTCATTCCAAAAGTTTTCCAACTCCTCGGTGAAGGCTTTATCCTGCAAAATCCTAAGCCTTATAAGCTCCTCACGCGTGGCGGCTCCGCCAGCCTCTTCTGGCGGCGGGAACTCCTTCCATCTGTCTTTTAATGGTGGGAGGCTTTCCCAGTAGCGCAGTGCCTCTTTTAGGCTGTGAAGCGAAATTTGCTCAAACTCAACTATGGGGTGCCACGCGCCAACAAAAGCCTCTACCATAGCTTCCTTTTCCATTCGTTTTATCTTCTCTTCTAAGAGGAAGGGGTCTGTGTAAAGGGATGTTGAGCGGTGCTTAACCCATTCGCTTTGAAGCCTGATAACCGATGCAAGGCGGTTTATTGCCTCAGCGTCTAGGCATAGGTCTTCGGGCTGTTTCCATTCATGGAAAAACTCTCTAACAACCCTTATTATCTCGTCCACATCCACCAGAAAAGGGTCTAGAGAGCGCTCTTCAACGGTTCGGCACATTTCAATGACACGCTGAAGCCTCTCCCGCCCAATTTTGACATGTTCCCGCTTTGACTGCATTAGGCAACCTCTTTAATGATGGATTTTCCCTCAACATTCTGAACAGTAATAATGTTGACTTTATCCTTTGCGAAAGTCACTTGGCTTGGAGTAATCACTACATATTGGGCATTCGCATTCTTAACAGTTGAAAATAGCATTTGGGCTATTATTTCGCGGTTCTTCGGGTCCATGTGCACGTCATACTCGTCCACTGCGCGGAAGGGCGAGCGCACATGCTGCTGCAAAGCCAAAAGAAAACTCATGGTGGCTGTTGTTCTTTCGCCCCCACTCTGTGTATAAGCGTTAAGCGGCACTGGTTTTCCACCCTTAAAGCCCACAAGGATTCCAAGTCCAGCCGCCTCAATATCATGCTCATTAACAAGCCTAACCTCGCCAACAGCCTGAGAATTCGCCAAAATCTTCTGATACTCCAAGTTTACACGGTCAAGGAGACTTTGGATTACTGTCCGCCATGCTTGCATCCGAGCCTTAACCTCTTCTAAGGTTTTTTCACGGTTTTCAGCCACAAGTCGCGCTTTTTCCTTAAGCTCCAAGTAAAGTTGCGAGTAGGACTGGTACATGCGCTCCACGTCTTCAGAAACGCCAGCCAAAGCAGCCAAATGCCCATCGGTAACGCGGATTTCATCCAAGATTTCGCTAACACTCTTTATGACGGCTATTCTGGGTCCGTTCTCCTCAGCCCTCTTAACGGCTGCTTCCAGCTGGGCTTTCGCATCTTTAAGGGCTTTCTCCAAATTTTCAATGTTTGCCTTCGCATTCTCCATTCGATAATTTAAAAGTGCAAGCCTAACCCTCGTATCAAGAATCTGGCTTCCAACTTTCTCCATTTGCTCCTCAAGAATCCGCGTCTCCGACAGTTTTCTGCCCAGCTCCTCATTAAGCTTTGAAACCTTCAACCGTGAACTTTCTACAAGCTCCTTTAGGCTTTCAGTTTTCAAAAGCTTTAAGTGATGCCTACCGCCTTGGGCTTCGTTTTCTATGAAAGGCGTCTCTGTCAATAGCTGTTCGCAAAGCGAAATTGTGGCTTGGCTTCCAGCCTTCTCCCTTTCAAGGCTTATGGTTTCGTTGAGGCTTCTCTTCCATTCGCCCTTAAGCCTTTCAAGCTGGCTCTGATGATTTTGGAGCTGTTCTTGGGCTGTTTTGGCTTCGCCTTCAATCTGCCTTAAAAGTGATAGTTCCTTCTCAAGTTTTGCTTCCAAATCCTTGGCAATGTCTTCTCTGCGGTTTACCTCAGCCCAAGCGAGTTCCCGCTCTAGGAAGTGTCTCTTCGCCATCAACTGCTTCTTCTCTTGAAACCTTTCGTACTGCTCCCTCCAATAGTTGAGAGTCTGCTCCGCCGACTCCAAAAGCTTGCTTATGGAATCTTCTTGGCTTAGTATACGCGTAAGCTTTTTCTGGGCTTCCAAAACGTTTTCACGGTAAGCTTCAAGCCCAACAGCCGCCTCTACCATGCGGAGCTTGTCCTGTGGAGAAAGAACAGTGAACTGTTCCACCATGTTCTGATGCATAACAATAAGCATGTTGTCCGGGTCAACACCTAATTTGGCTAAAAGCCTCTCCACATCCTGTTTTGAGGCAGCCCGGTTCTCCAACTCAAACCAGTACTTGCCATCCCGCCTCAAAACACGCGTCAAGAAAATCTGGTCCTTATTAAACTTTGGAACTGGACGCTTACCACCACGCTTAGAATTATCCAGCATAAGCGTAACACGGGCTTGGTCCTTACCCCAACGGATCAAGTCGCTAAGCCTTCTAGAACGTTCAGTATAAGACTGCCCAAGAGCCACAGAAATGGCCAACAAAAGAGATGACTTCCCAGCACCATTGGGACCACAAACAACATTCACGCCATGTTTAAGGGGAACCCTAGCATACTCATAGCTCATGAAGTTTTCGAGGATCACTTCGCTGATCAGCATTGAGCTTCTTTGCCTCTAGCGCTTCCCTACTGCAGTATAAAATAGAGGATAAAAACTCTTATTAAAACAATTAGGCAACCAGCAACTGGGGCAAACCGTTGTTTTAACAAATTCTTGGGAGGATTAGAGTTTGTTACGGCTAAGCTTTTTCCGTGTCTCCATTTCAAGCATCCATTCTTTTGCCAGTTCCTTTGGGAAATCGTCAAACATCCTCTTCAAAGTCGCTATGCTAAGTTTTCCAAGGGTTTTCTGACACACGGCGCACTTAAACCTAAAATGGGTCTCTTCAATCGTTAAGAGCGGCGAGTGGCAGTAGGGGCAGAAAAGCATCCCATCCCTATAAATTGGCGGCTTTAACTTGCCTTCCATCTCAACCCCTCTTTATAATACCTTATAAGATGAGCCAATCCTTCCCTCTCAGCCCTTTTCATCAAGTAATCCCAGTCTATTTTCTCACCCATTTTTAAAAGCACAGACATAACATCCGAAAAGTCGAAAGTGTCCGGTCTCCTAGCCTTCAACTTGGTTATTATGTAGTCTTCTGGGCATGGAATAGTTATCTGTACTCCGTCAACCTCAACCCTTTTAAGCCTTTTCAACGATTCTTGACTCAGACCAGCGGTGTTTGGAAAGAGGATATCTATTCCTGTTCCGGTTATGCTGTCAATAAACTTCATCACAGCCTTTCCATTATAATATAAAGTGTACCTATTCGCCAAAACTTCTCGCAGTTTCCCCTTGGAAACATGTGAAATAAGCACTAGGTCTATGTCCGCTGATGTTCTGGGTCTACCATAAAAATGTACCGGAATTGCCCCAACAATCACATGCCTTATCCTAAACTTTTTAAGTCTTTCAACTAAATCCCTTAAGCAAAGCTTAACTTGTTCAGGTATATGACTCATGGCTATCTTGAACCTTTAAATGGAGAGGAGAATATAAGCCTTCTAAATTGGGGATTTATAAGATGAAGTTTGTTAAGCGGGGTTTATTTGAGGAGACTATGAAGATTCTTGCGGAACACGCTTACAAGATTCGTTACGTCCCACATGAGATTATAGAAGATTATAATGCGACATATAACGTCGTTTTCAGAGGAAAAATATATTACAACAAATGCTGCCAAGAAGTGAAGGTTCCCTTAAATGATATACGGATTTCTGAGATGTGGCGAACCTATGAAAAATACATAATTTTCCATGAGTTAAGAGAAATATATTATAGAGCAAACAGTTTCAGTAGAGACGAAGCGCACGAAAAGGCTTCGCAAGACGGGTTTTATTTATGGGGTAAAGACGTTCTATTCAATAAAATGATTAGCGAAATTGAGGAAATGGACCGAAGGACAGCGAGGAAAAGAACAAAAAGCCAGAAGGAAGTTAAAACTAATCCTTAAACTTCTTAAGCAAATGAACTCCTATTCAAGTTTAGGTGAAGCTTTATGGTTGTTGCCGGCAAAGTTTTTAGGCTTTCAGAACCGCTCCCACTGGATGATGTGGCTTCTAGGCTTGAAGGTTATCATGTTGAAGAATCTTATGAGGAGGGCGACTACAAGTTTAAGCTTGTGACAGAGGTTGTTGGGCTTCTCCCAAAACCAGATGAGAACATGCTTAGGGGCGTCTACTCTCACGACTACATAATCCACGTCTTCCATAGAGGCAAGGTCGCGCCCTTACCCCGCACGGTTGAAGCCCTCTTCAGCTTTTCAAAACTGGATGAAGCCACATTCCTAACTGTTGTTGAGAAGAAGCGCATAGCCAACTTTATAGCCAACAAACTAAGCGAAATTCTCTTCGATCGTGTCGGCGGTGTAGTGGAAGCCCGCATACCGCCGGAAATCCTCCGCGAGTTCCACCTAAAAAACCCTGAAGACACAAAAATCACGTTTTTTGACAATGTTGACATCCCCAACGTGAATAAGCTTTCGCTTTATGGACCGGACTTGGTGAACACTTCGCTTTTTGAGGACTATTGCAAGCATGGCGATCTTTGGTACATTGTAGCTAGATCAAGGGAGTACGGCTATGTGGTTGGCATAACCAGGGACGCCTCAGTAACCATATTCAACCTTACGGATAAGGAGAAATACCTAGAATACGTGGCTAAAGAAATATACCCGCTAATCATAAAGTGAGCTTGCTGGAACATGCTTCTGTAACGGTTAAACTTTCATAGAGCCATTTTTGTGAAATTTTAATAGGGCGATGCTGGAAAATATCATTGTATCTGGAGGAAAGGTGTTGGAATCTAAAAGAAAGGCGTCCTCATTCGGCTATGGTGCTGGAGCCCTTGCGGTTCTCGTTGCCTCTTTAGGTTTTGCAGCTGTTATTTATAGCATTAACATAATTTCCTTTGAATATCTAAACCTTCCAGCATGGATTTTCGGTCCCCTGGGAGTTTACACCTTGCTTTATTCGTTTTTCAGCCCTAAAGACCCAATTTACTACCTTGTCTGGGGAGTTATCATGACTTGTATTGGTGTTGTTTCAGCAACCTACGCGGTCGTGCCCCCACTTCTAATTCTAGGGATACTTTTAATTATAATAGCCATTATAGGTATAGCTGCCTACAAGAGGAGTAAGTGATGAGCGGGAAAGACTATTTGGAAAAAGTTCGTGGGGAAAGAAGCCTCCTAGAGAGAATTATGGGCTATATACCGGGTTATAGGGGCTATAAGGAGAAGGAGCTGCGGAGGGAAAGCGACCGCCTCGTCCGGATGGAAGTTGTAAATAGGCTTAGGGATGCAAAAACAATTTTCAGGAGAAACTTTGCAAACCCATCAATTGTCCAAAATCTTTCGGGAGAGGACACGTACAGATATGAGGCGTTGCTGTCACGCCTTGACAGAGTAACCCAAAGAATAGATAGGGCTGTCGCTGGATATGCTGGAATGTTCGACGCCGTCAAAGTGCGGGAAGACAAGCTTGATCAAGTTCTCCAGTATGATGTGAGCCTCATTGAAAAGGCTGAATCTATAAAGTTGGATGTTGAAAAAATAGTTAAGATGGATGTTGGCGGGGGAGAGTGGAGGCAGGCCATGGACAGTTTAACTTCAAAGGTTGAGGAGCTAGACATGTTGATTAACCAAAGATCTGAAATCTTAAGGGGGCTACAGGGTTAGAAGGAGGTGAAATTTGAATGCCTAAAGTTATAGAGTGGACTGGTGCAAGGGAAGGAGACATAGTTTGGAGATACCCCAATGAAGAGATAGCGTGGGGAGACAACCTAATAGTCCACGAGTACGAAGCTGCAGTCTTCTTCAGAGATGGGAAAGCCTACGACGTTTTTAGGGCTGGGCGCCACGTTTTGACAACGGCGAATCTTCCGCTTCTCACAAAGGTATTATCCAAAATCGCCGGGTTTGACAAGGTTCCTTTCAGATGCGCTGTAATCTTCATTTCCCTTAAACAGTTTCAGGGTAGGTTTGGCGCTCAAAGCCAGACGAAGGAGCTTGCCCCAATAAAATTCTTTGGAAGCTTCTGGTTTAGGGTTGAAGAGCCAAACCTCTTCGTTAACGAGGTGGTTGGCGGGCAGGGAGCCTTCTCAACCGACAAACTTCAAGACTTTTTGAGGGGATACTTCAACGAGAGGCTCATCGACACATTAAGCCAGTATTCCCTTGCAGAGGTTTATGGTAAGCTGGATGAAACAAGCCTTGTGGCTAAAAACGCCCTTTTTGATGCCTTTTCAAGGGTAGGTCTCGAGCTAATAGACGTTAAATTTGAGGGAATTGACACAACGCCCGAATGGAGGGATAGGTTGTTCTACGTAAAGACTGGTGTTGCAGCAACCGAAGTTCTACGAATGGAGACTGTTCAAAAGTCAAGCGAAAGCCTATCAAAGAGTCCTGGAGCGGCGGTTGGAGCTGGAGCGGTGATTCTTCCACAAGTGCTTCAGCCTGCACCGGCGCCTGCACCGGCGGTGCCTATGGTGTTGTGTCCAAAATGTAATTTCCAGAATCCGCAGACGGCAAAGTTCTGCAGCAACTGTGGTGCGCCACTGCAAGCTGTTGGGGGAGTTAACTGTCCCAAATGTGGAACATTAAACCCTGCTGGAGCCAGATTCTGCCTAAACTGTGGAAATCCACTGCAATTAACCGTCAAGTGTCCAAAGTGCGGAAGCGAGATTCAAGCCGGAGCCAAATTCTGTCCAAACTGTGGAGAAAAACTCGCCTAGACTCTTTTTCCTTTATTTTGTTCTTTAAAATCTTAAAGGCGCTTTTATTTTGGCGAAGTTTAAGTCTTAATTAGCGGTGGCTATTAAGGATTGAGTATGGGTGGCAACCTTAAGGGTTTGTGGCTGATTGTTTTAAGCGGTTATCCGGGTTCAGGCAAACCATGCTTGCTAAGAGGCTTGTCGCCGACTACCCATATCTGGCCAGAATAGGTGTTGACGAGCTGAGACAGATGCTCTTTTATGAAGGTTTTCCATGCCGAGACGAATTTCTTGTTTACTCGCTTATTGCTGAAATGCGAGACGTCCTCCTAAAGAAGGGCTACAGCGTCGTTATAGACTCAACAGCCCCAGACAATGTTACCCGTGACTTCCTTTTAACATCGAAAGTTTCACCAGTCAACGGCCTGCTCGTAGTTTTAAATGTTGAGAAGGAAATTTTAGTTGAGAGAAGCCTTGAACGGTTCGGCACCGCCCACCCAATAGAAGCTTATGATAAACGATGGGAAAACCCGAAGGGTGGAACAGCCATCTTCAAGTTTAAGAGCAACACGCCAGAAGAGTTTGAAGCCTATTACGCCCGCCTAAAAGAGCTTCTGGAAAGCGAAACCCACCCCTTCAA
>CALJDG010000026.1 GCA_938023865.1 uncultured archaeon
TGGGGGTGGGGCGGCTATGATTTGGAACTGGATTATGGCTAGGCTGTAGGTTCCTGGCGGAGTTTCATAGAGTCCTGATAGGGATTCTCCGAAGACGACGTAGTTGTGGGTTGTGTTGTGGCTTCCGTAGGATGGAGACACAGGGGTTGTTGGGCGGTTTCCAGCCCATTCACTTCTAGGGCCGGCAGAATACCAGCAGCCCGTTGCCTGAAGATGGTTTTTGTTGTAGGTTAGGAACATCTGCCAAGTGTAGGATGCAACGCTTAGGTTGGCGTATACTGTTATGTTGAATTTTGTGCCTATTGGCGTTGTGGTTGTTTCGAATGTGAGGGTTTGGGGTTGTGTCCACATGGAATTGGCTGGTGGGCTTTTTGCGGTTCCTGTTGAAAGTGTTAAGGCTAATGTTATTATTATGATGGTTAGTGCTGTTGAGCAATAATTTTTACATTTCATTTTCTTTCTCCCCTTTGCGGTGAATTATTTTATTGGCTTTTTTCGATTTAAGAATTGCGGAGGGTTATGGTAAGGTTCCGTATTTTCCGAAGTCTTTTGAGACTAGGGATACATCTTTCATGTCAACCTTGCCGTCTTTGTTTAAGTCACATTTCGGGTCTGCTGGTGGCACTGTTTTGCCGAAGGCTTTTGAGACTAGGGATACATCTTTCATGTCAACCTTGCCGTCTGGGACTCCGTAGGAGCCTGTTATGTCGCCTATTAGGATTACTTTTGTTGTTGTTTTTGCTGTTAGTAGGTATGGCAGGTATAGTGATGTGGCGTGGATTGTGTAGTTTCCGAGGATTCCGCCGTATGGATTTGTTATGAATGAAATGGTGAATGTTCCTTCCGTTGTTTGTGTTTGGGTGCTGCTGTAGGATGTTGATGATGTTGAAGCTGTTATTTGGAATGTTGTTTCTTTTTCCAGGGCGTATGCTCTTCCGTTGTTGTTTGGGTATTTGTCTATGACGTTGGCGTAGGCTTTTGTAGTGCCCAGTGGCGCGTCTGATGGTATTGGCACAGGCCATGTTCCTATCGATTTTGTTTCACCAGGCTCTATAGTCCCGAAGTAAATTTCGAACACTTTGAATGGAAGCTCGTTGGAATATTGAATATATATTGAGACTATTATTGTGTAGCTTGTGGCTGCATTATTTTTTATTTTTATTTTGAAGCCCATGTCTCCGCCCCTTTTGAAGGTGTATTTTGGGTTTCCGGCCGAGTCGCATGGGTAGAATTCTAGTATTTCTATGGGTGTATTGCTGCTCGGCAGATTCGTGCCTGTTGTTAATGATCGTAGGGCTATGGTTTCGTTTCTTGGGTTTAGGACTTGAACTGTTACCAGGGCGTCTGTAATCGGGGATCCGTCCGATGTTATGTTTCCCGTTATGGTTATTTTTTCCCCGAGGTTGTGGACTGGTTTGGTTGTGAGGTTTATTATTGGGGGAGCGGCTTCCACCGTGTTGATGAGTGTTAAAATTATAATTATGGAGAGGAGCGTTAATAATGGTTTTTGGTTCGGCTTCATTTTCTCCCTCTTTTAAATTTGGTTTTATTGGATAAAAGGCTTCCGGAATTAGCTTCTATTTATGGGGAGAGGTATTTGCCGAAGTTTTTTGAAATTATTGATATGTCTTTCATGTCCACTTTGTCATCTTGGTTTATGTCTGCCACTAGCCTATAGTTTGGAGAGTTTGATGTTGATCCAAAGCTTTTTGAGGCTGTGGCTACGTCTTTCATGTCAACTTTTCTGTCTCCTGTTATGTCGCCTATTATTGTTTGTAGGATTTTTATTGTGTGGGTTGTTTGGCTGTATGCATAGTATAGGAAGTTGTGGGTTCCGTTTTCCGGTAGTGTGTTAAGCTCTTTTATGTAGGTTTTTAATGGTGTAGTGTCTGATAGGACAATGAGGGTTTGGTTCATTATTCTTTGCGGTATGGTTATTATGCATGCTCCCTTTGTGCCGTCTGGCCCTGTGGCTTGGTAGGAAAGTATTTTCGTTGTTTGGTCGTAGCTGAGGTTTGATATTGTTGAGTTGCTTAGGGTTTTTATTTTTAGGGTTTCTGTGCCATAGTTTATTGTGAAGGTGTTTTCTGTGAAGTCTTGGCCTATTATTTGGATAACGCCTATTGCGGGTTCAAAGGGGATTAGGTTATAGTTTGGATCTTGAAGGTATGTTCCATCAATAGAGTAGACATTTGGGTTTTGGAAGTTTAGAGTTGAAATTCCTAGAATTTTGCTTTCGAATGTTATGGTGCATAGTGTTCCGGAGCCAGATACGCCAACGGTTCCTTGTATTGCGCAGAAGGCGCTTAACTGTCCATTTTCATTGTCAATTTTAGGTGTTGGAGTGAACAAATTGTATCCGTAAAAGATGTTGTCTTCTGGTACAGTTATGTTTACACATGTTATTATTTTTGGGTTGAATTTTACAGTTATTTGCCAGTTGTTAAGGTTTGCAACGTTAATTACAGTTACGTTAATTTTGACATGTTCGTTTAATTGGGTTGTGGATAAAATTGGCTGGAAAGTCAGTTTTGTGGATGGTGATGCATATATTTTGGGAAGTATTATTGCTATCATGATTAAGATTGTTAATTGCATGCACTTTTTAACCAAGATATTCATTTCGTTTTTCTCCCAATTATTGATTGAATTCATTCTTAATAAGCTTAATATTTTTAAAAAAAAGAGGGGGTTGGAAGGCTGGTTTACTTATACGCGTTGATTAGTATTTTCGGCGGTTCTGTGTTTGGCGGCCATCCAAGTCCGAAGGTTGGACACCAGGCGGATCCGCCTTGTCTGGGGTCTTTGTCAAAGGCGCTTACGTATATTTTTGCTATGCCTGCGAAGGCCCACTTTGGTATGGTTATGCTTGTTTTGACTGTGAACTCTTTCCACGTGCAGAACTTGGCTCCTCCAACCTCAGCCGTTATGCTGGCCCAGCCGAAGTGTGTTTGCAGGTCGTCCTGTATGACTATTCCGAATAGGACTGGATATGTTTGCTGAGCCTTTGACCTGAACTTGATTGTAATTATCACATCTTCGCAGTGTTTGTATTCATACTTGTTTGTCGTTACTTTCGTTATTTCGACTAGGTAGTAGTAGTCGAAGAGCATTGTGTCATTTACGACTACGCCGCATATGTCCACTGTGGCTGTTACTTTGTATTTGCCGAAGTAGCCTTCTGGATTTTCGCATGGCCATGGCATCTGGAACTTAACCCAGGCAACGCCGTTTTCGTCTGTTCTGCCCGTGTACATCCTAACATGGTATGTATCTCTAGGCTCTCCTGTTTCCTGGTCGAAGGGTCCTTCAATCACGAAGGCTACGTCTTTCTGTTGTACTGGCCAGTGGTTGTATGTGACGTTTGCGAACAGGTATACTTCTGATTGTGGTATAACTAAGTCCATTGGCTTGTTAGGTCCTTGGCCTCCGTAGGGTGATGGCCATATTACGCCTATTCCTTTGTAACTTGTTCCGTGGGCTGTTCCGTAGCCGCGGTTGACTGCTCCTCCGTATACGTCTATTACTCTTCCAGTGAACATGTTCCATCTAATAGTGTACATTCCGTTTTGTGGAACGTCGGCGGGTATTTCAACTATGTTTTGTTTATCTGGATCGTCCAATCCGACCCAAAGTTGTTCGATTATTTCAAGAGGAGCTGAGTCTTGCCCTAGGCTGTATGGTTGGTATATTACTTTGAATGTTATTGTTGCTATTACTCCTTCGCCTTCTGGCCATGGCGGGTTCCACCATCCTGTCGCGTTGGGATATATCATGTTGCCGACCAGCACGTGAGGTCCGAAAACGCCATCCTCCCAGTATTCGCCGTACCAAAATGTGCCCAATGAGCCTGGCTGCTTTGAAGACCAGTAGGGCATGAAGGGGCCTTCAGTTACGCTTACAAACTCTATTAGGCTTGGGTCAAAGCTTAACCTAAACTGGACCCCGATCAGGTACCATGCTTTGTGGAGGTTTTTGATGGACACTGTGACTTGGAATTCTTGGCCGAGTACTGGCTCTGGGCCCATTGTTACGCTTGAAACTTCAAGGTATGGCAGCGGGAGGGTTAACAACCCCTCAATTACAACTTTTCCATCGGTGATTGTTCTTATTCCAATTTCGGCTAGTGTGTCGAAGAGGTGGACGTTTTCAAGGTTTAGAGGGCTTACGTCGACGGCTGGATATGCGCCTTGATAAAGCACGACAAAGGTTATTGTTACAGTGTTAACTGTACCACTGGGTTTTGCTATTGGGTTTTTGACTTCCACGTGGATTTGGCCTGCTGTTGAGTTGTCGAAGACGTTTGGTCCTGCCCATAGCGGGTCAAAGGCGTAGTTGACTACGCCTATAAGCGTCGAGTTGTAGAATAGGTCGAAGGTTGCGTTGTGGAGGTCCCATGCTGGGTCTAAGTTCTTAATTAGGACTTTTATGTTGAATGTTTTCCCTACGGCTGGCGGGGGCTCCTTAAAGAATCGGGTTTCAACAGGGTCAACGGTTACGTCTGGCTTCGGAGGCAAAGTCCACTGTAGGCTGTATGTGGCTTTTCCAAAGGCCATCGGCACCTCATCTAGATAGTCAGCTTCCAGGAAGAAGCTCTTGTAAACGCCTACCAAGTCAAGCCTAAGCTCGCTTGTCAAAGTTTCATATTTGCCAGGCCAGCCTACAATCTCAAACTCAACCCATGCCAGCCTATACACTCCTGGAGTTTCCTGCCTAACGTCGCCGCTTAAAGACTCACCTAATAGGACATAGTCAAGCGTAGCACTGTGGCTGCCCTTGCTGAACGTGACAGGGGTTGTTGGATAACCGTTAGCCCATTCGCTCTTGCCCGCGCCTGGAGCATATTCTTTAACACCGTCCCAGTAGCCTGCTGCTAGGGCGTTCAGCTGGTCCTTATTGTAGGTTAGGTACATCTGCCAAGTATAAGTGTCTGTCTTAATCTCACACCATATGTAAACCTTAAATTTTGGTGGCGCAGTAGCGGTTGTATAGCTTATCGTGTCAGGCATAATCCACATTGAAGCCCCATTTGCTGGAGCGCCTGGGTTGCCGGCTGAGGCTAGTGGTAGTACAGCAAGCATTCCAATGAGCAACGTCAAAGCCAAGGTTGATGATAATATCTTTTTCATATTTTTCTCCCTTCTCCTTTTATCCAGTTATAATTTTGTAGTTTCCAAATTTAAGCGTTCCGGAATTATCTTCTATTTCAACAAAGAAAAGGAGGGATAAAGACGCTGCTTAGCATTGAACGCTAACAATTTCCAGCAACACTTAGAGTGAGCATCCCATCCTCGATGGGAATGCCGGAAAGGCTGGAGTTCAGAAGAAAAGTCTCGAAGCAACCGCCAACAGAAACTATTTGAGGCATTTCATAATTTTCAGAGTAAAATCCGAAAACAACCTTTGCAAGCCCCCCACTTCCACTTTTCCCCTGCACATCACCAAACAAAGTTCCACCTAACAATAGTATTCCATCATCCACGTCGGAAGCATTCACAAAGAATGGAGAATCAACTCCCAAAAAATCGCCTGGAAAAACCTTCAGAACCATAAGCTCCTCAGAGTTAAAAGCGATAACAACCTGCCAAGCATACAAATCCACAACGTCATTGACGTCAACAGCCATGATAAAGCTTCCCAAAATCGCCGGCTCATTAACCCTGGTTTCTTGTGGAGCCTGAAAAAGCGACGCAAAAACATAACCTACCATAGTGAAAACGAATAGCATCACAATTAATTAAGCCTCTTTTTAACCTTTTATCATACAGCCCCAGCATAAATACTCCCATCAAACTTTCTTTAAACCTAAAATATATAAAATTTAAGCTTATACTGAAAATTGTTTAATTTTAGAATCGTTAAAAAGGGAGAGTATGCCTAGCTTGTCAGCAGCAAGCGCTGCCAAACCTTTTGGAAACGATAGCCACATCTTTCAAATCGATTTTGTAGTCGCTGTTTAAATCTGCCTCGGAATTCCATTCTGGATGGCCATACACGCTTCCAAAAGCCCGTGAAACAGCAGCCACATCCTTCATGTCGATTCTGCCGTCTCCATTCACATCTCCAAACATTTTAATTTCAACCACTGTTGGGCAGTCGAACCTATTATCATCCACGTTTCTTTCTCCGACCAATGGG
>CALJDG010000027.1 GCA_938023865.1 uncultured archaeon
CGATTTTGGCTTGGAACTCCACGCATGGTTCTGCGTCTTCAGGGACGTTAAGCTCGCTGGGGAAAGGCCGGACCTGGCAATGGTGGATGTTAATGGAACAGTTTCATCTGAATGGGTTTGCCCAAAAAATGAGGAAGTGCGTAGATACGTGAAGAGCTTAATCAGCGAGGTTGCTCTCAAATATGATGTAGATGGTGTTCACCTCGACTATATTCGGTATCCGAATAGAACCTATTGCTATTGTAACAAATGCAAAGAGAGCTGGGTAAGCGAACATCCGGATGAGCCGTGGCCTCCAGAACCCACTGATCCGACATGGATAAAGATGAGGCAAGACGTTATTACAAGCTTCGTTGAGGAAACGCGTATGATGCTTAAGGGGATAAACCCGAGAATCAAGCTTTCGGCCGCCGTATTTCCCGTTCCGAAGGACGCTATAAACAATAGGATGCAGAACTACCCGGTATGGGCAGCAAATGGCACAGTAGACTTCATAGCGCCAATGACGTATTCAAATGTGTCATGTGGTAGTGAGATAGAAAACTGGCTCAAGGAAATAGTTAAGGTTGTTAATGGAAAAACTTTTGTGTATGCTGGCATAGGCCTTCATAAGCTTTTAGAAACTCCTGACCCCATTGAAGAGTTTAAAAAACAAGTTAACGTGACTCGCAAATTTGTTCATGGATATGTTCTGTTTCGCTATGGGCTACTGGAGCCCTTTAAAGAAGACATTGAACAAGTAAACGTTCAACCAGCCATTCCACCACATGTGCCAGGCCCATCGATAGTTCAAGTCTACATCAATAAAGAAGATGTTAAGGATTTTAAAATCGAAGTTCTCAACCCTGAATATTCGCCGTCAGATGCTACAATCACAGGAATTGAGGTGGGTTTAGAGGGAGAACTTTTCGAAGTTGTGGAAACAGAACCTCCAATTGAAGATGGAATTTTAATTCCAAGAGGAGAGTCCTTGAATATAACATGTTGGAAGCTTCGAAAGGGGGATGCGCATTTTTCATGGAGAGAAATTGCCAGCATGTTTTCAGGAGAAATTGTTACGATCCATGTACTTTTCCAAGAGTTCCCGGCTGTAAGCAGGGAGGTAAAATTGCCCTATGTAAAGCTTTACATAACTCCAGAGTTTGACGCTAAAGTTTCCTTTAGAAGATTTAATATAACAATAACAAACGATCACCTGTCAGAGGTAAACCTTACAATTAGGGATGTTCTTGTTTTTGGCGTAAATATTGAATATATGGTTCCGGACGTGCGGACGGGGCTGGTAACCATTCAGCCCAATGAGTCTATATGTTTCAGGTTCAATGGAAGCTGGCACGGCGTTGTTAAAACCACGATCAGTGTACTTACAGCGCAGGGTTACGTTTTCAGAGAAGTGATTGAGCTGGAGGCTGCTTATGCATTAATCTTAAGCGTGGACTTTTATGAAGAACATCCAGACTACTTCAATGTGACTGTATACAACCTCCCAGAATCTGATGTCTACGTAAATGTTACTAAAATAACATGTAAACTTGCAAACGGGACAATCATAGAAAGGCATTATCCGTCAGTAGGCATAATGCCAAACTCAACTCTAACACTTAAATTTGACATGGATTGGACAGGCCACATGGGTGAAATTATCGAAGTGCAAGCCTATTTCCTGCAAGATTTTGAAACATCTCCATTTTCAGCCGAGGTAGTGCCTGAGTTTTCATTCATACTTTTACTAATCACATTTATTTCGGCTAGTTTAATCGTAGCAATTCTTAAAAAACGTTCAAGAAAATACAAAGGGAAAATTTAAAACATAAAGTTCAATCAAGTTAAATTGGCACACACCTTTAACAGCAACTATGCCTATAGGCTTAGCACATTCGTCCTCAATGTCTAAACGACTATTTCCCTTAAAAATGAGCTAATATAGATGGCCTGACTCGCGCTTTCTCCTCAAGTGCACACCGAAAAGATGGTACCAGCAATTATTAAGGTTTTCCAATCGGAGAATAAGAGATGGTTAAGTTCAAAATTAAAGTGCACCCCTCAACAAAGGCTGGCGTACATCCCCAAAGAAATATTCGAAGCCCTTGGGCCAAAACTGGAGGTTGTCCCAAACCTAAAAGGGGTCTTCGTCTACCCGGAAGGTCTCCCTCTAGAACAAGCCTTAGCCAGCCTGGAAGCAATTTACACGCACTTAAAAGCCCTTTCAAACTTAAAGGAGGTGAGAAAATGAGCGAAGAGGAAAAAACGCTTGAAAAAGCCTTCGAAGAATTAAGCCGCCAAATAAAGATCCGAAAACAACGAGAAGTGAAGGGCAAAATGGTCAACGTTAAACTAGGAAACCTACGCGAATTTATTCCGATAGAAAAAATGAGAAACCCTAAAAGGGCCGACAGAAAAGCCATGATCCGAAGCTCGCATCCGAACTCAGCCGTAATGCGTTTCTTCAACTTGTATGGCGACTGGCCAAAACCGGGCATGGAAGTGAAGTTAAAATACAGCGATGACAGGTTCTGGCGCTTAGACTTGAAGCGTGTTGCCAATGTCAAAGGGTTATCCAAGAATTAAAGAATGGCTCGAACTGAACTTAAAAATTGACTTTTCAAAAGAAACGCCTGAAATTATTGAGCAAATAGCTAAAAAACAAGGTTTGGACAGCAAAAGGGAAGAGAAGCCATAATCGCGTGGCTTAAGGAAGGAGTGTTAAAGGCTGCCATCCAACGCGCTAAATTGGAAAAGCAACCCAAAAAGATCTGGTCTGAGAAAAGCAGTAGCGGAATACGCTCCTGGAATATAGAAAAGTGGAAAAACGGCTTCATCACCTATACAGAACGAGTTAATGGACGCTTTTTGAATTGGGAGTTATTGTAAATGGTTTTCGATAAGAATAAATGGTGGAACCTTGTAAACGACGGGCATGTTTGCGTGGGCGTTAGCTCATTATGCACTGATGGCGTCATATCTTGTGCTAGACTACAACTTGCCGTACGAAAAGGTCGTGGGAAACGTCCGCTTTTTGCAACGCATTTTCGGTATCGGGGACACCGTTGTGGTAGAGACAACACTTGGTTTTCATGTTTACGCCGTAGTTCCAAAATTTGAATATGACGCGCTATGTGAAATTGTTGAAAGGTCAGCATGCGACCCCTGGTTCAAAGACCAAGAATGCGTATTAACATGCGTCAAATAATCTTAAGGGTGAGCCGTAGAGGTTCAACGCCCATACGTTTCAAATGTATAATACCTTCAACCTACAAGGGAAAAGGAGAGGCTTCCCTTGCCCATTGGCTATTTCTGCGATGGTTTTACGGCGCTCCGCTATCCAGCCAGAAACGACGGATCAAAAAGAATTTTGATCTTTTTATATAAAACGCTGAGAACTAACTTGAACAAAACCGCTGATAACTTCTATACACGAACCTTACAAAACAACTATGAAGCCTCTATAGTTAACCAAAAAGGTTCATGTATAGAAAACTCTATAGTGGAGATCCAGCCCCTAATAGACATTGTAAGCTTAACGCTACAGACTGCCTTCGTAGCAGACCCGGTCGACGGGTACAGGCCGGTAAGCCCCTATTAATAGCTAAGCCTGAATCGGGCAAGACAACAGTCATCCACCGCTTCTCAACGCTGCCCTTCGTTTACAACACCGAAGAAATAACGGTAAAGACCTTAGTTGACACAGTTCTTAGACGCGCTGAAACGAAAGAAATAAGATTCATCCTTATACCCGATCTGCTAAACTGCATCCAAAAGCAGACTTATACGAGGGAGCCCTAGTCCAAACCCTTAAATCGCTCGTCGACGAAGGCTTAAAGAACATCCAGACCTTCCACAAACAGTACAGACTTTCGTAAAATGCGGACTGATAACAGCCATCACGCGCAGCGAGTTCTATGTAAGCCAAGGCCGCTACAGCCTATACTCGGATCTGAAACGCACGGCTTCCTTAGCAGAATGATACCCTTCAGCTGCGAATATCCAATCGACAAAATCGCCAAAATCTTCGACTACATAATGAGCGGAAGGGCAGACGACAACTCAAAAGTAGTTGTGCCAAAGATCCGCTAATTTAAAAGGGAAAAACTCTACGAACCCAACCCGGAACTTTTCAACAGACTTCGGTGGCTAAGCCAGAAGCTGGCCTCGTACATGGACGCCTACGGCATAAGAACCCAGAAAAACCTGCAGAAGCTATGTTACGCCAACGCCCTTATGGATAACCGAGACCGAGTGGCGAAAGAGGACGTGGAGAAAATCCTGTACCTCGGAATGTGGATGAACTTCGACCTCAACCACCTATCGTAGCCCAAAACGAAGGTCTCACGGTGAATTTTGTTGATAACCGTGTATGTTAAAGGTTTGGCCAAAACAACGAACCCCGAAGTTGGAACCTACGGTTTTGTGGTGTACTGCAGCGGACAAAGGTTGAGGAGGAATGGGGCTTCTTCAAAGAGCCGTGCACGCAGAACGAGGCGACATATCACGCTTTGCGGATGGCCCTAAGATGGCTTTTAAGCGGCTTCCTCGAAAGGGAGCACACAGTTATAAAATGCGACAGCCCGATGCACGTCAACCAAATGCTCGGCCTGTTAAAGGCCTGCCCACAAGCATACTATTATAAAGAGTATAAATGGGCTTTAAAGCTGGCAAGCCGCTTTTCCACGTTAAGTTTTGAACTGATCCTGCGGTGGCGAAATAAACTTGACCGCCTGGCCCAAGGGGCCTAAAGGAATACTGCCGGGTGAGGGGCATAAGCCAAAAAGACCCATACTAAGGCGTCAGGTGTCTACTGAGGAGGAAGCTTCCATGGATAAGCTGGGAAGAATACGGCCTTGAAACACAAGAGGCGGGGCGGGCACATTATTGAACACTCAGTTGGCAAACTGATGCATTTAGACGCAGCCGACACGCGGAATGGCAGCCTACTGCTATCAAACGGAAAGGAGAGCTGGGCTCTGGTCAAAGCATGGATTCAATTAAAAGTGTTATAAAATGAACAGTCAACGGCGTCGATCAGTAAGCACTAAATACAACCGAAACTTGACGGGCAAAAGCGGCAAGCAGGCTGTTAAGAAAAGATTAGAAGTCGAGTTTCAACGTTAAAGGGAATTTTAGGCTAAACTCCAGCCTCAAAGTTGTCTGAAACCCGACAAAGCAGCCGGCCTATCCGGCGAAGTCAAGGACAGCTCCATATACGTATACGAGGCAGAGAAGGAAAAGGCCATACAAACCCTCAAACACGAACTAGTAGACTACCTGATAACATCCAGGATAGTAAAGCCTCTCGTCAACCTCCTAAACATTTTAATAAAAGCCAGAGAAGCCGAAATCTACAAAGAAAAGGAGAAGCTTGTTGAAATCTTCTCAAAAATCATTTGACACCAATAGTCCTACGTGTTTAGGATAATTGTTCGGTTACACGAGAAAGTAAAAATAGAAATTATAAAAAAATTAATTAATTCAAAAAGAATAAAAGAATAAATTTAAAAGAATAAATTAATTTTAACTTTAACTTGGGAAAGTGTTTTGGAGTTTTAACTGTGCTGGAGGATTGTGTCGTTTGGGGTGTTACGTTAAAGGTTTTGTATGGTTTTTGCTGGTTTTTGCGAGGGCTATTTTTTATGTGTATGGCTTTTTATGGACTCTTATGCCGAGGACTGTTTCCTCTATGGTTGATGTTCTTGAGCTTTTCTATTACGGTTTTTTGAGATTAGATAGGTTGGATGTTGAGGTTGTGAAGCTTGATGAAAATGAGCTTGTAACGCGCT
>CALJDG010000028.1 GCA_938023865.1 uncultured archaeon
CTTTTTCCGGCTGTATTGTGAATGTTGTTCCGCACTTTCTGCATCTCAAAGTTCTTCTACCCACAAGCTCTAAATCCTTTGAGCCGCATTTTGGACAGGCATAGTCCTCAACCTTTATGGCTGGCGGCTGGTAGGCAGGCATCCTAAACCCTCTAAAGAATGTTAGGGCAACCATTACAAACATAAAAAGGAATATCAGTAGGGCTATTACGAGGATGGCTGTTGCCAGCACAGACTCCAGGCCCATGGCGCCACACAACCCTTTATTACAACCCTGTTTTAAGAGTCTTTCGAGGCTTGACGCTTGCATATTGCGCCTATAAACCCGAAGTGGGGCTATTGGCTAAAACTGCATTTCCGACAGCATTGCATTTAAAACCTGCTTGCTTATTGCTTATCTCCCATTTTTGGAACATCTTTTGTATCATTCCATCTATTGCGTGTTTTATGAATTTCAAGTATTTATTTAAAAGCCGTTTTTGTTGAGAAGGGCATGTTTTTAGGCCACTTCAAAATCCAGTCCTCTCCAATACCCTCGCGGTATTTACGGCAACACTGAACCCCGCATCCACTATGAACCCCTAAATCTCCTTAAGACTTGGAGTAATCGGATTGGAAACTGAGACCTTACGTTTATTAAACCCTCACCAGGCCTCACTTTCACGCTAATGGCCCTCATCCCTAAAAGTAAGTCCACAAACAAAATAAAGGCGCGAGGTTGCTTAAGGTTTTAGTATCAGGTGCACCTTCATTTTTGACATTGCTATAAGGTTTCGATTTCTGTTTCAACCAATTCTATTTTAATCTCTTTTTTAATATTGTTGATGAGTTTCTCGACGCTAATTATGTCGGCTTCTGGTGAATAGACCCCAGCCCTAACATTTTCTGTCTTTGCAAGTTCTAGGGTGGCTAACGCCGCTGGCAGGGCTGTGGCTTTTGTTGCGTCTTGGTATGCTATGCCATATTTGATGATGTGTTCCTTGCCTTCTTTAACGCCTTTAACAATCGTCGCTAGGCCGAGTCCTGTTAGAGCATATTCGCCTAGGCGCTCGTAGAGAGGCCCAACCGATTTTTCCGTTTCTTCAGGCGGCGTTATCTCGGACAACGCCAAGGTTATGGCAACAGCGATATCTCTGGCCTTGAAAATATGGTCGCCTAACCTTATTTCTTTTAGGCTTGTCAGCCCGAGAGTTGAGAAAACCTTTGCTATATCGTTTAGGTCCGAGGGCCAAACCCCTCCTTTATTGCATACATTTTTGACTTTGATATATCTCGGTATTGTGACGGGTTCAGGGTGGCCAGCATGAGCAACTTCCCATGAGCCTATAGGTTTTGGAAACTCATAGTATTCAGGCTCTGAAAGAGCTTTAACCATCACCCACTCTCCATTTCTATAGGTTGGAATCATGCCTGTTATCGCGTGGAAATAGTGGTCTATAATAGCTGGCCCCATCGTGGGGTCTATTGCCGTCCAAATCCAGTAGGTTCCAATTTCAGAAACTTCATCAAGCTTTCGCGTTCCATGGCGAGCCAGAAGGTTTGTTATTCCCGGTGTTGCCCCCATTCCGATAAGGGCTGTAACCTTCCTCTCCCGCGCCTCTTCATGAAGTTTTAAGGCTTCTTCTGTAGCGTCATAATCATCATTTATATCAACGAAGTTAACGCCAGCCCTTAAAGCGGCTTTCAAGACTGGAACACCAAACTTGTGAAATGGACCAATCGCACTAACAGCCACATCAAAACCTTTAATGGCATTCACCAAGGAATCTTCGGCTGTAGCATCAACATGGAGAATTTTTATTTCGCCGCCAACCATTTTCGCTATTTCTTTAGCCTTCTCAACATTTTTATCAGCGATGGTTATTTCCGCGGTCGAGTCAAGTCTATGTAGTTCAGACACTATAACTGAACCGATGTGGCCTGCCCCACCGAGAACAAGTATTTTTATTGACATTACAGAGATGAGTACTGTATCATGGTCATATAATTCTTACGTCGATCCACGCAAGCACACGTAAAATTATCGTATTCCAGTTTTATCAAAAAAGGCTTAAATGTTGAAAAGGTATGAACTTTAAAGTATGCCAGAATTTACGTTTGAAGGAAGTCCAGTAGAAAGGCGAAACAGAATCCGATTTAACAATTAATGGTAAAACATCACAACTGTCAGCCCCCTTCAAGAGTTTGGCGGAAAGGAAGGCTATATTTTGCCAGAAGAGGTTTTCGCAGCTTCTTTAGCCTTATGCATGAACACCCTGTTCGTTTTAATAGCGAAAAACTCTAAGCTACCTCAAAAGAGCGCTGAAACAAAAGGTATTGTTCCATTCATCTTTTTCCATCACATTTAACCTAAAAATGTCATCAAAGTCACTTAAATCTTAAGCTTTTTGCACTCATCCCAGCAAAGTTATCTTTCCACTAATGCTGGAAGTTTCCCGTTATGAAGTTTTCGATAATTTATTTTTAACTCCTCTTCCTTCTGTTTAGGCTTAACGGAGATTTTCCATCCGAATTCGAGTTTCCAGTTGAAGTAAAGCAAAACCCAAATCGGATACATAATCGTATGACGCAATGAAAACTCTCGATAACGTCCCTTTAATGTGTTTTTACTTCCACGTTGACCACCTGTTGAACCTAAATAAATTATGGTACAATTTCCAATTTTGTCTAAGCGCTCAATGCGACTCAATGTGAATTCTTTAACAAAATCCCAGCCAGTACTTGATAGTAGCTGCCTCGTTTTCTCGATCATGACGCATGGCGGCACTTCGCTTTTGCTTTTAACTTTGATGACATAGACTCCTTTTTCATTTGGTGGATCGGCATTTGTTAAATCTTAAATGTGAAATCGGCAAAAAGGGTGGAGCAGCATTCAATCATTTTCTCGTGGCATTAAAGGTGTTTAAATAAGCATCTTTAGGCGTTTTCCCCTCTTTTTAAGCCAAGGTTCATATTCCTCTAATGCCTTGTTTAATTGATCGTTTATAAAATCCTTGACATTGTAAAATGGTACGTTCATTTCTTTTGGGCTTGGTTTAGTTTTTCGTATTTTTCTTTTATCAGCCTTACTGATTGCGTTAGCGAGGCTGTTATCGCGCTGTCTTATGTTTGAATTTTGCCTGTCTCAGCCATTAACATTCTAAGCCTTGCTGTGGATTTCGTCTGATTTTCTAAGCGTCTTCATCCGCCTATTCATCCTTGATTCTATTGCTTATCGGACAGCCCTTCTCGATTAAAATCTCTTCACTTTTGTATGCTTAGGGCGAATTTCAAGTGGCGGCAATCCCGTAACGTTTAGACAAGTAATCTTCGCATTGTTCTGTAACAATCTTATGGAGCCTATTGGTTCTCTTGTTCGCGAGAAACAGCTAATTGAGGATTAGCTGTTTCTCGCCATATAACACTTCGCTTCGCAGCCTTTCCATGCTGTATCCAAAAACGCTAAATAATGTTTCGCCGGCCTCGAGTAGCATGTCCACATACTTTTGAACGTCAAAGCGTGGGTTAGTGTTTAAGAGCTGTGCAGCCCTAACCCGTTTTTTCGGGTTACTATTATCCGCATCAACAATTAAGTATTGAACTGTCTGCCCAGGATAGACGTCAAAGCCCGCCGCCATCAACTGTCTCGCCGCCACAGCCTGAAAAACATGATGCCTATACTCTTCAGGATGTTTAGACAACCTTTTAGAAACAAGCAGATCATTGACATCGATATGTCCTGCAATAAGCCTTTCAGCCCATTTCCGCAACACATTTAAGGCCTCTGGAATCTTACCGATGAAGTCGTTGTAGTCGGCGGCGCCGCCCATGACCTTTATCATTTCAATTTGAGCATTTTTGATGAAAGGTGGAGTGTCAGTTCGCCTCGCCTCAACGCCTCGCATTTTAATCTCTCCATCCTCAAAAACGCCATAAAAACGGTTTAAAACAGGAACTTCAGGCATAATCTTTGATGGGAGAAAAACGATCCAGCGATATTTTCCTTCAACATTTAACGGCACATTGACAAGGCTTGAAGCTTCACGGCAGAAATCTGCAACTTCCTTAGGTGTAACGCCAGCTTTCTTAATCCACAACGAGTCGACAATCCCGTGAACTACTTCAAAGCCATGCTCCCCAGCTAGCATGGCTGTTTTAAGCAGGGCGTCCCTTGC